>QNYI01000106.1 GCA_003978805.1 Desulfurobacterium sp. | reverse complement strand
GAAGGTGGAAAGGAGCTCCATAACGTAGTCAAGAACTCCCTGAATCTCTTCCTTCAGCTGGTCTGGACGGCAAAATATATGACCGTCGTCCTGAGTAAAGCCCCTCACCCTTAAGAGGCCGTGGAGGGAACCGCTCTTTTCGTACCTGTAGACAGTTCCAAACTCAAAGAACCTTATCGGTAAATCCCTGTAACTTCTAACTTGGGACTTGTATATGAGGATGTGTCCGGGACAGTTCATAGGTTTTACGGCATACCAGTGAGCCTTCTCTACCTCCTCTTTCGTAAGAGGAACCTCGTCGTTCCCCAGCCTCTCTTCCTCATCGTGCTCTACAACGGGAACGAAGAACATGTTTTCCCTGTAAAAGCTATAGTGGCCGGACGTTTTCCAGAGGTCTGCCTTCATTATGTGGGGTGTGTATATCCTCTGGTATCCCCTCTTTTTATGCTCCTCTTCAACCCACTTCTCTATCTCCTGCCTTATGATTGCACCGTTTGGATGCCAGAAGACGAGTCCCGGTCCGGCCTCTTCATAAATGCTGAAGAGGTCAAGCTGTTTACCGAGAACCCTGTGGTCTCTCTTTTTGGCCTCCTCAAGCCTGTGAAGGTACTCATCAAGCTCTTTCTTCTTCCAGAAGGCCGTTCCGTAAACCCTCTGGAGCATCTTGTTCCTTGAGTCTCCCCTCCAGTAAGCACCAGCAACCGAGAGGAGCTTAAAGGCCTTCACCATTCCCGCATGTTCAACGTGGGGACCTTTACACAGGTCAAAGAAGTCCTCGCCGAGCCAGTAGATAGTTATCTCTTCACCTTCAGGGATGGACTCAAGGAGCTCCAGCTTGTAAGGGTCGTCCTTAAAGAGCTCCTTAGCCTTTTCCCTCGTTACCTTCTCCCTCCTAAAGGGCTCTTTTGCCTTTACGATTCTCTCCATCTCCTTCTCAATCCTCTCTAAGTCCTCCTCGGAGATGGAGACGGGAAGGTCAAAGTCGTAGTAGAAACCTTCTTCAGTCGCCGGACCTATTCCGAGCTTTACTTTATCGTGTCCGTATACGTTCTTCACTGCTTTGGCCAAGATGTGAGCAGCACTGTGCCTTAAGATTTCCAACGACTCTTTGTCTTTCGGCGTTAAAATTCTTATCTTCCCGCTCTCTACAATCGGCGTGTGAAGGTCTATTATCTCCCCGTTAAAGAGAGCTCCAACTGCGTTTTTCTCAAGGCTCTTAGCTATCCTACTGGCTATCTCCTTAACGTTTGTTTCATCCTCAAACACAAGTTTACTACCGTCTGGGAGTTCTATTTCAATCATACTCCTTACCCCTTTAAGGTTGATTGATGGCTAATTTTACTACTTTTCACTCCGCGCAAGGCCGTCTGTGAAAAGAAGTTCTCCGTTAACGTCAGAGCAAACGACGCAACCATCCTTTTCTAACCTGCACTCTCTCTTATCGGGAGCTACCCTCTCGTAGAGGAGAACCCTCTCTGCAAGCTCACGGAAAAGGGGAACGGCTATCTTGCTCGCCCAGAGCTCCCTCTTTGGAACTTTTGGCTCGTCAACAGTTACAGCCAGAACAAACCTCGGGTTCGTCATGGGGAAAGCCCCTACAAAAGAGGCGGTAATCTTCCGCTTGTTGTAGGCCTTTATCTTAGGGTCATACTTTAAAGCTGTTCCCGTCTTCCCGCCAACGTAGAAGTTCTCAAACCTCGTTCCCGTTCCCGTTCCCCCTTCAACAACCATAGTGAGAACCTTGCGCATCACCTCAGACGTTCTCTCAGAGATTACCCTCCTCTCCTTAAGGACAGGAAAACGCTTAACGACCCTTCCCTTATCGTCAACTACGGCAAGGAGAAGGCGGGGTTTTACATAAACGCCACCGTTTACAAGTGCCGAGTAGGCCGCCGCAAGCTGTAGTGTAGTTACCATTATGTTGTGGCCAAAGGAAAGGGTCGCAAACTCAACGTCCCGCCACCTTTTCCAGTGGCGCAGCTTGCCGGCGTTCTCACCGGGGAGTTCTATGCCGGTCTTCTCCCCAAAGCCGAAAGCCTTAAAGTACTTATAGAGTTTTTCCTTGCCGAGGAGCTGGGCTACCTTTATTATCCCGACGTTGTCGGAGTACTGGATAATTTCCCAAGCCCGGAGCTCCACGTCCCTTCCGTGAAATTCGTTGTGAAAGACCTTGTTCCCAACTTGGTAGTTGGCCGGGCAGAAGAACACGGTATCTGCCGTTATCAGACCTTCATTTAAAGCGGCAGCCAAGGTTATGGGCTTTATAACCGAGCCGGGCTCGTAAGGAGCAGTTATAAACCTCGGATTGAGCTTTGAAAGGAAGTTCCTCCCTTTTTTCTCTCCGTACTCATAGTAGGGATAGCTCGCTACGGCCAGAATGTCCCCGGTGTAAGGGTTCATCAGAACCGCGTTTATAAAGTTGGGATGCCACTTTTTACCGAACTTCTTTACGGTTTCCTCAAAAATGTACTGCAAGTTCCCGTCTATGGTCGTAACGACGTTGTTTCCCTTTTGCTTCCTCAGGAAAAGCCTTGCCTCACTTCCAAGATAAACCGTACCCCGGGTATCCTTTTCCCCCGAAAGGACAATCGTGTCACCGGTTATTACCTTTTCCTTTTCAAGGAGGTACTCAAGACCTGAAAGTCCCTCTCCAGACCTGTTCGTTACACCGACAACGACAGAGCCAGTAGCGTAAGGGTATACCCTCTTAAACTCCGTCACGTAGCCGAGAAGATCCGGATACCTCTTCTTAAACCTGTCCTCCCCCGAAAGGAAGTAGTAGACGCTTAAAGCTACCCGAACTGCTCTATAGGCCTCCTTAGGAGAGCAGGAAACCCTCTTTTTAAGCCAAACAAAGGGAACTTTTATAACTTTTCCGTCCTTTTTAACAACGGTGTACTTCTTCCTGTAGGCGGTATCTATGTCCTTCAAAGATACAGCCTTTAAGACCTTTAAGGCATTGTCAACCTTTTCATAACTTAAGCCTTTCTTCCGGGCATAATCCTCAAGAACTTCCTTTTCCCTAAGGAGAATTCTCTTAAAGAGCTCCCTATCCTTAATCTCGGTAGGCCTTACGTAGAAAGAGACCACCTTCTCGCTGGCAGCGAGGAGAGCTCCATTCCTATCAAGAATCTTCCCCCTCTCAGAGGAAATCTTTATAACCCCGGCAAACTGCTTTTCTACCAAGTCTACCCAGAACTCCCTCTGAGCGAAAGTTAAAAGGTAGAGCTTCCCTACGTAAATAACGACGAGAACTAAAGAGATGAAGAGGAAAAGGTTGAGCCTATCGTCCTTAAAGGGTCTTATAAAGTTGTAGAGCCTAAGTATCAGCTCCTTTAACGCTAAGAGGAACTTCATTTCAAGTATTTAACCTCGTTTTCCTTAAGTAGTCTAAGGTTTCGGCTATTCTCATCAACGGTCTTCGGGTTGAGTATGGAGTAGTACCTTATCGTTAACCTGTTGTTTTCCTCTTTAAGGCTCTCTATCTCCTTTACGAGCTTTGTTATCTTTGCCTTCTGGTGGGTACACTTTGAACGGATGTTCGCAACCTTTGCGCTAATAACTATGGCCAAAACGAAGGAGGCTACGTATAATACGGCACAGAGGTAAAAGGACGCTTTTTTCACAGCCCTCAACCGACTATATTTATTCCCTGCAGGGTGCGCCTGTAGCTCAGCTGGATAGAGCCCGGGACTCCGGATCCCGGCGTCGCGGGTTCAAGTCCCGCCAGGCGCGCCACTACTTTTTCTTCGCCTGTTCCACAACAGTCTCGGGAACGTCCACGGGATACCTACCGTCAAAACAGGCAGTACAGAAATCCTCAGGCCTTCCGCCTGTAGCCTTAATCATCCCTTCCAAGGAGAGATAACCGAGACTGTCGGCTTCTATGAACCTACATATCTCCTCTACCGAGTAAGAGGAAGCTATGAGCTGGTCTTTTGTCGGAGTATCTATACCGAAGTAGCACGGCCACTTTGTAGGTGGTGAGCTTATCCTCATATGAACCTCTCTTGCCCCTGCCTCTCGGAGCATCCTGATAATCTTCCTACTCGTTGTTCCGCGAACGATAGAGTCGTCCACAACGACGATCCTCTTCCCCTTTAGGAGCTCCGGAATAGGGTTAAGCTTCACCTTAACCCCTATATCCCTCATCCTTTGTTCCGGCTTTATGAAGGTTCTCCCTACGTAGTGGTTCCTTATCAGTCCCATCTCAAAGGGAATACCGCTCTCCTGAGAGTAGCCGAGGGCAGGGACAACGCCGGAGTCGGGAACGGGAATAACGAGGTCTGCCTCTACAGGATACTCCCTCGCCAAGACCCTTCCGAACTCCTTCCTCACCTCATAGACGCTCCTGCCGAAGATACGGCTGTCCGGCCTTGCAAAGTAGATAAACTCAAAGATACACTGGGACTTCCTGCACCTTTCACTTCCCGGAAGGCGCAAACTGCTAACCTGTCCATTTTCAACTACAACTATCTCTCCGGGCTCTACGTCCCTAAGGTACTTTGCACCTATCAGGTCAAAGGCACAGGTCTCAGAAGCAAAAACGGGACTACCGTTAAGCTCTCCCATACACAGGGGACGAAATCCCCACGGATCCCTTGCAGCAATGAGTTTCTTGTTGGTCATAACGAGGAGGGAGTAAGCTCCTTTAAGCTTTGAAAGGGCGTCCAGTAACTTCTCAAGGAACCTCTTCTTCCTTGACTTCACTATCAGGTGGACAATAACCTCTGAATCTGTAGTTCCTCTAAAGATTGAACCCTCCTCCTCCAGTGCCTCCCGGAGCTCTAAGGCGTTCACGAGGTTCCCGTTATGGGCAATGGCCAGCTGTCCATACTTATAAGAGACCACAATCGGCTGTATGTTATCGGGGGAGTCGGAAGCTCCCGACGTTGAGTACCTGTTGTGCCCAATGGCCGTATGACCCGTAAGTCTTTTAAGGCTGTCGTTTTTAAAAACAGAAGAGACAAGGCCAAAGTCCCTGTGGTATGTAATTCTACTTCCGTCCGTTACGGCTATTCCGGCACTTTCTTGTCCCCTGTGCTGGAGAGCGTAGAGCCCTAAGTAGGTATAGTAAGCGGCGTTAGGGTTATTGTATATACCGAATATACCGCAGTATTCCTTCATCCCACCTCACCCTGAAAGACTTGACTGAGCTAAGAATTATAGCACCACAAATAGCTTATAATTTAACCACCAAAAAAGGTATTAGCTTTGGAGGAACACATGGAAAAACGGGAGAAACTCTACGAGGGCAAGGCCAAAGTTCTCTACACAACAGACAGCGAAAACCTCCTCGTTCAGTACTTTAAGGATGATACCACCGCCTTTGACGGGGCAAAGAAGGAAATTTTAGAGGACAAAGGGGTTATCAACTGCGCAATTTCAACTGTGATATTTGAATACTTGGAGAAACACGGGGTAAAGACCCACTTCGTAGAGAGGCTCTCCCCGAGGGAGATGCTCGTAAAGAGGTGTGAAATTATCCCCGTTGAAGTTGTAGTCAGAAACATCGCTGCAGGGAGTTTTTCAAGACGTTACGGCGTTAAGGAAGGAACTCCACTAAAAGAGCCTCTCGTAGAGTACTTCTTTAAATCTGACGAACTTCACGACCCGATGGTCTGCCCCAACCACGTCTACCTCTTCGGATGGGCTACAAGGGAAGAGCTCGGAGAGATGACAAAAACGGCCTTAAGGGTAAACGAACTCTTAAAGGAGTTCTTTGACCGCATAGATATAACCCTCGTTGACTTTAAGCTTGAGTTCGGCAGACACGGCGGAGAAGTAATCCTCGCAGACGAGATTACTCCCGATTCCTGTAGGCTCTGGGACAAGTCCACGATGGAAGTCCTTGACAAGGACAGGTTCAGGAAAGATATGGGTAAAGTTGTTGAGAGCTACAAGGAAGTTTACAGGAGAATAATGGAGAGGTACGAGAAGGTGGAGGAGTAAATGAAAGAAGAGATGCTCGTTGCAAGTGTTGATAAGGAGATGAAAATTGCCCTTGAAAGGTACGAAGAGCCTAAGGATATAAAGAGAGTCCTCTCTGGGATGAGACCTACCGGAAAGCTCCACCTCGGTAACTACTTCGGAGCTCTAAAGACGTGGATAGAACTTCAGGACAGGGCCGAATGTTTCTTCTTCATCGCCGACTGGCACGCAATAACCACCTCATACCATGACACCAGCTCTCTCTCCGAAAACACTATAGAAATGATGGCCGACTGGCTTGCTGCCGGCCTCTCTCCTCAGAAAGCCACCCTCTTTGTCCAGTCCTTTGTAAAGGAACACGCAGAACTCCACCTCCTTTTAAGCAT
>QNYI01000104.1 GCA_003978805.1 Desulfurobacterium sp. | reverse complement strand
TTCAGCAGTTAAATGGAAAGAGCTCTCAAACATGTGCCTAATGGGCTCGTATATCTCCACGGAGGCTACTATGAACATCCCGAAAGCTGCAACAAGGGAGAAGACAACGGCAAAAAGAACCATTAACCTTGAACGCCACAGGAAGCCTTCAAAAAGCCTTTCCAGAAACCTCATTTTACCCCCTTAAAATCCGCCGAATACGGCGTGCTCAACGTAGAAAAGAAGAATGGCTATCACAACAGTCACAAGGGCAACGGGAGTTCCGTACTTCATAAACTTAAAGAAGTCAATCTTGTAACCGTTCCTCTCGGCAATGTCCGCAGTAACTATGTTTGCAGAGGCCCCGATGAGGGTAAGGTTACCCCCAAGACACGCACCGAGGGAGAGGGACCACCACAAGGGATCCATAACGCTCCCCATCTGGGCTTCCATACCCTTTAGGACGTAGGCCATAGACATCGTAAAGGGGATGTTGTCAACAAAGCCGGAAATTGCTGCAGAGGTAAACCCCACAATCAGGATTCCACCATGAATGTTGTTACCTATCTCCTCTATGAGCCAGTTGGCGGCCGTTTCAAATACCCCGTTAACTTCAAGGGCTCCAACAACAATAAAGAGACCCATGAAAAAGATTAAAGTTGTCCACTCAACCTTTTCAAGTATCCAAGCCGGAGAAAGACCGCTGATAAGCGCCAAGATGGTAGCCATAAAAAGGGCAATCACCCCCGGCTCAAGTCCCAAGTTGTGGCCGACGACGAAGAGAACGATAGTAATAAGGAAGATACCCACAGACCTCTTCATAAGCTTCCTGTCAATGAGGGATTCATCTACTTTTCCAGAGAGAACTTCCCTAAGCTCCTCCTCTGTGGCCTTTGCCTCTAAAAAGCCTCCCTTGGACATCATAACGTGCATAACGATGAGTCCCAGAATGAAAGCAATAATAGCGTAGGGAGCTACCTCTATGAGGAAGTCGTTAAAGGTCTTTCCGGCAATGCTACCGATGATGATGTTCGGCGGGTCACCGATAAGGGTTGCAGTACCTCCAGTATTTGAGGCAAGGACGATAGCTATGAGGTAAGGAATCGGGTTGAGCTTAAGCCTCTCAGCTATGTTTATCATTACGGGTGCCATGAAGAGGACTGTAGTAACGTTATCAAGGAATGCAGAAAAGACTGCCGTCAACAGGGAGAAAACCCAGAGAACCCTTGTAGGTGAACCTTTTGTAAGCTTTACGGCCTTTGCGGCAACTATGTGGAAAAAACCACTCTTACCCATAACGGTAACGATGTTCATCATTCCAAAGAGCAGGAGTATCGTATTCTGGTCTATTGCCTCCCACGCCCTTTCCGGCGTAATGACGCCGATAACCAGAACTAAGGAAGCTCCTACAAGGGCTGCAATCGTCCTGTGGAAGAACTTCTCAAGGAGTATCATTGCGTAGGTTGCTATAAAAAGAAAAACGGAGAGCTCCGCCAGTTCCGCCTTAGTAAGGTGAAGGTTAAAAGCCTGAATTAAACCTCCGACTGTTTCGTGACCCATCACTCCTCCCACTTCCTTATCAATTCATCGGCAGCCCTGAGGCTACCTTCACTTACATCCCCAGAGATCATTATAGCAATTTCCTTCCTCTTCTCCTCTCCACTAAGGACTCTAACGGTAACGCTACCGTCTTTACCCTTCTCTACCTTAAAGACCCTATCGGCGGCAGCAACTACCTGCGGAGAGTGAGTTACGGCAATAACTTGCTGTTTTCTGGCTATACCCTTCAACTTCCCCGCAACTTTCGCAAGGACCTTCCCCGACATACCCGAGTCAATCTCGTCAAAGACCATAGTAACCTGAGGGAGTGAGAAGAGGGAAAGGACAGAAAGGAGGAACCTTGAGAGCTCCCCGCCGGAAATAGATTCAGAGAGGGGAGATAGAGGGAGCTTAGGGTTGCCGGAGAAGAGGAAAGTAACCTTATCCTTCCCCGTCGGAGTAAAGTCTGGGAGCTCCTCTATTAAAACCTCAAAACGTGCAGTCTCCATACTTAGCTCCTTAAAGGAAGAAAGGAGCTCCCTCTTCAACCTCTCTGCCCCCTTCTTCCTCCTTGCCGAAATCTCCGCTGCCAAGGATCCAAGCTCTTCCTTTAACCTTTTAAGCTCTTCCTCTCTCCTCTCCAACTCAAAGTCAAGGTTTTCAAGAACTTCAAGCCTACGTCTTGCACTTTCTAAAAACTCCTTTACCTTCTCTACACTTCCGCCGTACTTCCTCTTTAACTTCTCAATCTCGTAGAGCCTGTCCTCTATCGCCTGAAGGGAAATACTCTCGTCTGGAACCACGAGCCTCTTTTCAAGGTCAAAGTAGAGGGACTCAAGCTCGTAGTAGAGGTTGTTAAGTCTTTCAAGGATATCTCGGTGAAGGTCAAGCTCTTCAAGAGAGGTTATCACCTCCCCTATCCTCGCAAGGGCAGAACCTTCCCCTTCGTAAAGGTTAAGGCGAGCAAGCTCCTTTAAAGCCTTAATCCTCTCTGCCTGAGAGACCACTCTCTTAAGTTGCAGGAGTTCTTCCTCCTCCCCTTCCTGCAAGTTGGCAGATTCAATCTCCTCTATCTGAAACTTTAGGATGTCTATCTCCCTCTCCTTTTTAGCTGTATCAGCTCTAAGAGACTCAAGCTCTAACAGCTTTTCCTTGTAGGCGCTGTAGAGTTCCCTGTAGCTCAAGAGGAGGGGAGCGACTTCAGAAAGACTATCAAGGACTTCAAGCTGGTAGGAAGGTTTAAGGAGCTCTAAGGAGTTCCTCTGAGACTGAAAAACTATAAACTTTGTAACACTCTCCTCAACAAGCCTCTGGGGAACTCTCATACCGTCTAAAAAGTACCTTGAACGTCCCCCCTTTACCTCCCTCCTTACGAAAATTTCCCCATCCTCAAAGGAAAAGACTGCCTCCACAAAAGAGCCTTCCGAAACTACCTCACTCCTTTCTCCTCTCAGGAAACCTATGGAACTGAGGAGGAGGGATTTACCGGCTCCTGTTTCACCGATAATGACGTTAAAGTTGGGAGAAAAAGAAAGTTCCGCCGATATAAGGCCAAACCTGTAAAGCCTCAGTTCCTCTATCATCTTCAGGACTCTAACAGCCTCTCTATTTCCCTGAGAAGCTCCGACCTTCCTTCCCGGGTCTTTGCAGAGAAGGGGACTACCTTAATATTCCTGTCGTTAAAACCTTCACAAATTTTCTTTTCAAGTTTCTGCCTTTCAGAGGTTTTAAGTTTGTCAACCTTAGTAGCTACAACAACGTAAGGAATCCCGTAAAAGTCAAGCCAGTCCTTCATCTGGAGGTCCTTTTCAGTTGGCCCGATACGGGAATCAACAAGGAGGAATACCCCTTTAAGGGTATCCCTACCCTTAAGGTAAGACTCTATAAGCTCTCTCCACCGCCTTTGTTCTTTCAGGGGAACTTTTGCAAAGCCGTAACCGGGAAGGTCTACAAGGAAGAACCGCTCGTTAACGAGGAAAAAGTTAACTGAACGGGTCTTCCCCGGCTCAGAGCTTACCCTTGCCAGCTTAAAGTTGTTAGCAAGAGTGTTGAGGAGAGAGGACTTCCCGACGTTTGACCTTCCCACAAAGGCCACTTCCTTATAAGGGGTCTGGGGAAGGTCTTCCGGAACGTAAACGGTCTTGTAAAGCCTGACCTTCTTTATCTTTAACATCTCGGCTACTGCTCTTTCAGGAGCTCCTCAACAGCCTTCCTGAAGAGTTTCTCGTAAGAAGGCATAAACCCTACTTCATAGTACCTTACGAACCCTTCCTTATCAAGGATGTAGGTCTGAGGAATGGAGTCAAGTCCCGTAATCCTCCCTGCATACTCCTGCCACGTCCTCTCGTCAGAAACAAGAACAGGATAGGTTATCCCCATCTCTCTAACGAAAGACTTAAGCTTTGCAGGGTTTTCATCCATATAGTCCACAGAAATACCTAAAACAACTATCTTACCCGCGTAATCCTTATAAAGTTTCTCTAAAGTAGGTATCTCCATCCTACAAGCAGGACAGTAAGTTCCGAAAAACTGAACTATAACCACCTTTCCTTTAAAGTCTGAAAGCTTAACCTTCTTACCGTTAACGTCGGTTAGCTCAAAATCGTAGGCCTTAACACCCTCTTCACTCCTCTTTACTTCCTCCTGTGTCTTTCCAACTTCTGCCGTTTCCTTCCCGCAACCGACAAAAGTAGCTACCGAAAGGGTAAGAAGAGCAACTAACAGCTTTTTCATCTTAACCTTCCTTCTCCTCAAGGTATTTCGTGGCAGACATAGCGGCTATCGCTCCATCCGCCGCAGCGGTAACAACCTGCCTTAAGGACTTATGCCTTACATCACCGGCGGCAAAGAGCCCGGGAGTGCGGGTTCTCATTTCATCGTCGGTTACGATAAAACCATCTTCAGTAGTATCTACAAGGTGGGCAACCGCAGAGGTATTCGGCTCGTTGCCTATGAAGATAAAGACGCCGTCCACAGGGAGCTCTGAGAGCTCTCCAGTCTCGGTATCCTTTAAAGTGAGGGACTCTACAAACTGAGTTCCGTTTATAGAAACGACCACCTTATTCATAACAGGTACTATCTTCTCGTTCCTTGAAACCCTGTCCTGAATAATCTTAACGGCTCTAAACTTGTCCCTCCGGTGGATGAGGTAAACCTTACTGGCAAACTTGGTCAAGTAGAGGGCTTCCTCAAGGGCTGAATCTCCACCACCGACAACGGCAACGGTTCTATCCCTAAAGAACGCTCCGTCACAAACGGCACAGTAGGAAACTCCCCTACCTACAAACTCAGCCTCTCCCGGAACGTTCAGCTTTCTCGGCGTAGAGCCTGCAGCCCATATGAGCGTTTTCCCCCTCACTTCTCCCGACTCTGTCTTTACCACAAAGACATCTCCCTCCAAGCTAACGCCACTTACAAGCTGGCCGTTTTCAAAGACGGCTCCGAACTTCTCTGCGTGCTGTCTCATCTTCTCTGAGAGTTCAAATCCCGTAATCCCTTCGTAAAAACCGGGGTAGTTCTCAATCTGCTCGGTAATAAGGAGCTGTCCCCCGGGCATCATTTGGTCAAGGATGAGGGTCTTTAACTGAGAACGGCCGGCGTAGATGCCGGCTGCCAGCCCAGCAGGGCCGGCACCGACTATAACAACGTCCCAAACCTTCATTTATTGCTCCCCGAGAACTCTTTCTATCATCGCTTCAAAGACAGCCTTCGGCTGAAGGCCAACCTTAACGTCGGCAACGTCACCGTTTACAAAGAGAATCACAGTAGGTATACCCCTAATCCCGTACTGCATCGCAAGCATCGGGAGTTCGTCGGTGTTAACCTTAAACACCTTTATCCTTCCGGCATACTGCTCGGCCAGCTCGTCAATAGTCGGCGCAAGCATCCTACACGGACCACACCACGGAGCCCAGAAGTCCACAAGGACAGGAACGTCGGAAGAAAGGACTTCCCTCTCAAACTCCTCAATAGACCTAATTTCCTGAGCCATTTAGTCACCCTCCTCTGAAAGTAGTTTGATTATCTCAACAGCCTTCGGCTCTTCTACTCTGTAACAGGTTTTAACGCCGTCTTTCCTAAAAGATATGATCCCTGCACTCTTAAGAATATTTATGTGCTGTGAAACCGTCGGCTGAGGAATTCCGAGTTCCTGCCATATCTCCTTAACGCACTTTTCCCCATCGGCCAAGAACTTTATAATCTTAACGCGGGTCGGATGGCTGAGAGCTTTTAAAATCTCTGCAACCCTCTCGCAATCGTTCAAGCGAACCTCCCTTTATAATTTTCATGAAATTCTATCATAGTTAATATACGATTATACCGGCATAACCTACAACTTGAGCGTAGTCCCCACTTACATCCCCCGAGGTCCTGTACATCACCAGCTCTGCGTTCTCTGCCCCAAGCAGCTTAGCGGCAATGAGGCCAACAGTTGCAGGAATAACGCCACACATAGAAATGTTGTAGGTCAGAACTCTCCTGTAGAGCTCCTCAGGGTCAAGCTGAAGTATCGCCTCTATAGCGTAGGAATCGTACTTTTCGGCTTCCGACTGAGAAACGTAGTGGGAGAAGTCTGTGCTAACTACGATTAAAGCATCTTCATCCTCAACCGCCTCTGCAAGTGCCTCTCCAGCACTAACGCAGTCTGAGTAAGGAATATGTTGAAAGACAACGGGAACAATGCTTAAATCCTCTCTAAACCTGCTGCAGTACTGGAGGAAAGGAACTTGAACTTCAAGGGAGTGCTCGTAGATGTGAGCCGTCGTATCCTCCTCGTAAGGGTAGTTGGAAATTAGCTCCTCT
>QNYI01000078.1 GCA_003978805.1 Desulfurobacterium sp. | reverse complement strand
CTGTACAACCGTAAACCCCTGTCTTCTCAAAGTGGAAGGCACAAGGAAGAATCATGTTTGCAAGCTCTGTAGTTCTCGTCGGGAAGATGTCCGTTACAACGACAAAGACATCATCCCTTGCAAAGCCTTCACGGAATCTCCTCATGTTCGGTAAGGAGTGAAGTGGTGACGTCTCGTTAACCCAGATGAAGTGAATAGGCTTAAGTCCCGGGAACCTCTTCCTGTCTTCCTCAGTGTAGGAGATGGCGGAGAACATCTTAACTGTGTGATAACCGGGCTTTGGAGGAATTGTTCCCTTCGGAACTCCCCAGATTTTCTCAAGCTGTGCCCTGTGCTTTGGATTCTTAACAACCCTGTGGCCGGGGAGGATATGGCAGAGTCCGCCACCTTCACGAACACCACCACAAGCGTTCGGCTGGCCGGTTAAGGAGAGAGCGTCAGCTCCGTCCTTTCCAAGGTTACCGGTGAGGAGGTGGAGGTTGGTTACAAGGTTGTTAACCCAAACACCCCTTGTCCTCTGGTTAAGACCCATCGTCCAGATGGACACGGTCTTAGTAGTAGCGAACCTCCTCGCAACCTTCCTTATGAGCTCAGGAGTAACGTTTCCTCCGCAGATCTCGGCTGCATACTCGGGGGTGTACTTAGAGACAAACTGTTTGTACTCCTCAAAGGATACTTGGTGACCGATGAGGGGAACTTTATCCCTACCTTTTGTGAACTTATGGAAGGAACAGTACTTCTCAACAAACTCCTTGTCGTAGAGACCTTCCTCTATGATAACGTGGGCAATGGCGTTAAGGAGGGCAAGGTCTGTTCCGGGTTTAAACTGCAGGTGGATATCGGCAATTTTTGAAGTTCTTGAAACTCTCGGGTCTACGTTAATTACCATAACCTCTTTCGGGTTTGAAAGCTTACGCTTCATAATACGACGGTATAGGATTGGGTGACACTCTGCAGTGTTTGATCCGATGATGAAGATAGTATCAGCTTCCTCAAAATCGGCGTAACCACCTGCCGGCTCGTCTGTTCCAAAAGATGTAAGGTATCCACCAACGGCAGATGCCATACAGAGCCTTGGGTTACCCTCTACGTGGTTAGAACCGAGACACCTCCAGAACTTCTGGAAGAGGTAGGTTTCTTCTGTAAGGGCTTGACCTGAACCGTAGTAGGCAATTCCCGTCCATCCCATCGGGCCCCATTCGCCCTTCTTGATGGCCTTAATCATTTCATCGGCGATGATGTCAAAGGCCTTCTCCCAAGAAATGGGCTTGAAGGGTTCCTTCTTGCTCTTCCTGTAGAGGGGCTGGGTAAGCCTGTCCGGATGTCTAAAGAGCTTATAAAAGAGCATCCCTTTCATGCAGAGGAAACCGTAGTTAATAGCAGAATCCTTCTCTCCCCTTATAACTGCAGGCTTACCGTTTTTAAGACCGAGCCATACCTTACAACCGGTTCCGCAGAAACGGCAGACTCCCCTTACCCACTCGTAGCCACCTTCCTTCTTGTAGGCAGGAGATTTCTTAACTTCTTCGGGAATCTGAGCAAGGTTCTCTCCAGCCGTTGCCTCTTCTACTCCTACTCCGTCTGCCTTTATCTTCAGGTTAACTCCCACAAGGGAGGCAGCTGTTAAAGCAGCACTCTTTTTAAGGAAAGGAATTCCCTTCTTCCAATTCCCATCGTACCCTCCGTTTAGTTGTTTTTTGTTACTTTACACCGAAGTCCTTAGCAGTTTTAATCTTTTTCACGCCACTACCGTGGAACTCAAAGATGTGCTCTTGATGGCAATCCCAACAAACCATGCCGGGCTTCTTCTTCTGCATTGTTTCAACTTGATGATAGTGACAGGCGACACACTTTTCAAGGGGCGGAGTCTTGTGGAAATCTTCAAGAGTTCCGTGACACTGGAAACACCTTACGTTGGCTATGGCGTGCTTTGAGTGTGCCCATTCATTGTAAACCTTAGGTGTAACTTGCTTGTGGCACACCCTACACTGTTGTTGCTGTGGTGGTAAGTTCTGTATGACGTTTGGAGGTACGGGGTGCTGATCCGCACTTGCCAAGCTTGCGCCGGCAAATATGAGTCCCGACAGCAACACCAATGTTTTCGCTTTCACCTTACACCTCCCCACTCAGTTCTTTATTTCACAATTATACTACTTCTCCTCCTTACCTCCGAAGAACTCCTTAAGCTTTGACTCAAAGTCAAAACCGTGACCTACGTACCAGTGGCACGTTAAACAGTCACCTCTAATTTCCCCTTTCTTAAGCTTCTCGTGCATAATGTTTTCAGGGAGCTCCGCATGACACCTTTCACAGTTTGACACAAATACGTAGTGTCCCCTCTCCTCCCTCTTCTCCAACCAGTGATCTAAATCATCGGCATACCCGCCTTTAAAGAAGTGAGCAATCATATCGTTCGTTCCGAACTTACTCTTGTTAAGCAGGTAGGCGAAAACACTGGTGTGAGGGAGGTGACAGTCTGCACATCCTGCTCTTATAGCCCCCCTCTTGTTTCCTTTCGGGCCGTGGGGACCCACCTCCCACGCTTCAAACATAGGTTTCATCTCGTGGCAGGAACCGCAAAACTCGGGTTCTGCCGTGTTTTCAATCATCTGAGCAGAGATGAGAGAGGCGAAACCTGCAATAATGATACCAACTATACCGCCTACTATGAAGGCCTTCCTCTTCTCCGTCACCTTTCCCTCCTAAAATTAATTAGGAATTTCTTATAAAGCAAAAAAATTTTAACAAAAAACAATCCTTCTTTCAATAGTCATCATCCTGAAAGTAAGGCTTCAACTCCTTTACTTCCTTGCCGAAAGGATTGATGGAGAGCATT
Source organism: Desulfurobacterium sp. (assembly GCA_003978805.1). Lineage (GTDB taxonomy): Bacteria > Aquificota > Aquificia > Desulfurobacteriales > Desulfurobacteriaceae > Phorcysia. Next base: position 5,142 of record QNYI01000078.1, on the reverse strand, counting down.
CCTGAGTAACACTTAAACGCCCCTTCAAGATCCCCTTTCTTGATAAAACCTTTAGCAGCCTTGTAGTAGAGCCTATAGGCTTCCTCCCTCTTCTCCTCTATATCTAAAAGGAGGGCTTTCATGTATAAAAACTTCGGATCATCGGGAGAACAGAACTTAGATGCCTTTGATATTTCCTCTTCCGCTTCAGGGTAATCGGAGGCCGTTATGAACTGGTCTGCAAAGAGAAGGTGCTTTGTACACTCATCCAGCTTACTGTAGTCAACGGAAGGAATCACAGGACGTTCCTGCGGGCCTCCGCTGGATATCTTCTTCTCAAGGGGAGAGGGAGGCGGAGGAGGTGGAGGACGGAAACTTAGGGGTTTTTCTTCCCCGCAGGAGAAGAGAAAGGTAAAGGTTAAGAGAAAGAATACACCCTTACGCATCTTTACCTTTTAGCTTTTTAAGGTATTGGGAAGACGGATTTAGCATCTCAAGCTTTTTCACGACTTCTTTATAGCCGGCCAAGTCTCCCTTTTTCTTTAGTAGAAGAGCTGCCTTGTAATAGGCTTCCTCTGCTGCCTGAGAGGTTTCAGGTAAATTCTCGCCGAGAGCTCCACTGTAAAAGTTACCGAGTTGGTAGTAAGCTAAAGCATTTTCAGGATCTATCCTTACAGCTGTCTGAAACTCCTTAAGTGCCCTTTGAAGGTAAGAAAACTTTAGCTTAGCAGTCTCCTCAGAGAACTTCTGAGCCTTTTTAACAAGGGACTCCAAATCCTCTTCCGTGACTCCCATTTTGGATAAAAGTTCCTTAAACCTTTTCTCTTTCTCTTTAGAAAAGCTTTCCGGAAGGAGAGTTTTTTCTGTGTAGAGCTCCATAAGCTCATTTATCTGGAAAAAGTTAAAACCTTTCTTCTCAAGCTTAGAGAAAAATTCTTCGTAAACTTTTTTTGCTTTCGTATCTTTTAGGTTAACGGCCTTTTGAAAGTACAGCATCCCGAGGAGAAGATGAAGGTCTGAAGCAACAGACTTTACACGGGGATCTCTGAGCTTTGCTTTTCCTTTTTCAGCGTTTGGGACCTTAGCCTCCGGCGATTTTTTAAGGAGAGGTTCTATCTCTTTTAAAGCTTTCTGTGCTTTTTCTATTCCGTCGTCAAACTTGTAGTTATGGTAATCCCTGTAGATGCAGTAAAAGTAAACAGCTGGGTTCTGGGTGAAGTCCTTTGGACAGACGATTTCCTTTTCTATTCTTTTTTCAAAAGTAGCTTCCTTGGAGTAAGAAGGTAAGGAGGGAAAAGTTAAAAGGAGGGTAAAGAGGAGAGCTATTTTCTTTTTCAACCTATCCTCCAGCAAGATAAAAGTATAAAGAGGGGGCTAAGCCCCCTCCAAGATAGCTTACTGAGCTACCTGTCCGTAACGCTTCATGTAGAACTCAGCAATCTTCCTGAGCTCAGACTTAGGCATACCCTTGAACCACTTGTGCTCAGGCTTGCTGAAGAGCTCCTTCTTGAACTTAGCCCAATCTCTCTTATCCTTTCTGCTACCTTTCTTAGCAACAATCTCATCCGCTTCTGGAATGAGCTCAAAGTAGAACCTCTCGGCAACTTCAAAGAGACCGTGCCAGTGTGTCCAGTCGGGAGCCATCATAGAAGCACCGTGGCGTGCCCTACGTCCTTCATGGTGCCAGAGGAGGAAGTAAGTCCACTCAATCTTCTCGTTAAACGGTGTCGGGTCAATAAGATGTCTACTCTTAAGGAACTTAATAATCTTGTTAGCAGGAATAGCAAACTTCTCGTTGTAGAGTTTTACGAGGTTGTCAAACTGGTAGTAGAAGGCATCTACCCATACTTTCTGGTGGCAAGCTTGGCAAACTTTCTTCATTTCGGCACGCTTAGCTTCCCAGTTAGGCTTATGCTTGGAGATAGGTGGCCTTAAAGTCCAAGAGAGCCTTGCACCTACGTCGTGGGTTGCCTTAGCACCGGTTACAGAAGCTCCCATGTGGCAAGTTACACAGTTAGGAGCTTGGTAGTAGTCCTCGCCGAGAACCCACTTAGCCCTATCAAGGGTCTGCTCAATCTCAGATTTGTGAGCCTTGTAAGCAATACCGTGCTTGGAGAGCTCCCAAATTTCAATTTGCGGATGGTCAGGTCCTTGGTGACACTTACCACACATGTCAGGTTCACGAACTTGCTTGAGGCTGAAGCTGTGCCTGTAGTGGCAAGCTGCACAGTTACCCTTGGATCCGTCGGGGTTGACCCTTCCGATACCCTCGTTCGGCCAAGGACCAAGAACAGGCATACCGTTCTTAACGGGAATTGTCCTACCGTGACACTGGGCACAACCGAGGTTAAAGAGGGCCTCTCCTTCAACGATCCTACCGAGAACGTTGTCAAGAGAACCTACGAACTGAGCAGCCTTTGCGTGGTGGGACTCAGTAACTTCCTTAGCCTCTTTGGGGTGACACTTACCACAGTCAAGGGGAGATACGATAGTAGAAATCGTGAACCCGAAGTGCTGGAAGGCATCCTTGTCACTCTTGCTTGCAGCGTGACACTCGTAACAACCAACTCCGGATTCAGCGTGCCTGCTAACCCCCCACTGCTGAACGAGGGCAGGGTTCATGCTCTTGTGACATCCAAGGCAAGCCTGTGTTTGAGGTGAGATCTTCCTGAGGGCTGCGCTGGCGTCGGTAGTATTAAGACCAATTACAGCTACAGCTGCAAAAGTTACCGCCAGCAGCCCTGTGCGGAGCTTGCTGAACTTCCCCTTCATGCTGTCCCTCCTTTGATAGTTTTAATTCCTCTGGTGAAAAATTATACACACAATCGTGGCGGTGTCAAATACTTATCTAATAATCTGGTCGTGCGTATATAAAAGATTCTTTATTTATTTTATCAAAAACTTGGGAAGTTGTTTTCTCCAAGTTTCACCCTATACTTGTGTAGTCAGGGAAGTTCTAAGAAGGGGAAAGAGGATGCTGATAGTGAAGTTTAAGTACCCGGATACTGAAAAAACAGGTCTTGCTACATCTTTAAAGAGGTTCTCCTACGGCCAGAAGGTAGTTGTAAAGACCGACAGGGGAGAGGAGGTCGTTAAAGCTTTAAATACCTATCCTTTTGATGAGGGAGCTCTCAGGAAATTTAACATAGATAAAAACTCCCTCTACAAAGTAGTAAGACCAGCCAAGGAAGAAGACATAAACAGGGCTACGGAAAACGAACTATTTGCAGTGGAGGCCCTTAAAGTCTGCAAGGAAAAAGTTGAAAAACATCAGTTACCAATGAAACTTATAAGAGCGTACGTAACTCTCAACAAAGAGCGGATAGTCTTCTACTTTACTGCAGAGTCAAGGGTTGACTTCAGACAGCTCGTAAGAGACCTTGCCGCCCACTTTAGGACGAGGATAGAGCTCCGCCAGATAGGCGTTCGCGACGAAGTCAAGATGCTTGGTGCCGTCGGAATGTGCGGTCGGGTCTGCTGTTGCAAAGACTTCCTTGAATGCTTTGAATCGGTATCACTGAACCTTGCAAGGCTACAAGGGCTTCCTCCCAACCCGGCAAAACTTTCTGGAGCCTGCGGAAGGCTCATGTGTTGCCTTAAGTTTGAGGAGGCCAACTACTACGTAAGGCAGTTCTTACCCGAAATCGGCGATACCGTTGAAACGCCGGAAGGAAAGGGTAAGCTCTCTGACATAAACATACCCTTAGAGGTAGTCGTTGTAGAGCTTGAAGACGGAAGGAAAAAACCCTTTCCCATAAGGCTCTTCCTGACAGAAGAACAGTGGAACGCATATATTGAAAAGCTTGAAGAGAAAAGTGACGATAGGTTTAAATGCTTTACAAGGGCAGGAGTAATAGGAAATGAGAATAGTTCAGGAGCTGAGGAGTCCTCTGAATAGGCTCTTTATATACGAGACCCACGACGGATACAGGGTTGAGTCCGTCTTTTACAAAGGAGAGAGGCTCTGTATTTCCACCCAAGTAGGTTGTCCCGTTGGGTGCGCTTTCTGCGCTTCTGGGAGTAAGGGCTTTTTCAGGAACCTATCCTTTGACGAGATAGTAGCCCAATACGAGCTCCTCAAAGGTAAACTCCCTATTAAGGGAATTGCTATCGCCGGAATAGGCGAACCGGCTCTAAACGCCATGAACGTTAAAAGAGCCGTTGACTACTTCAGGGAAAAGGGCTTAAAAGTAACGATAAGTTCCACCGGTTACCCTATGGAAGGTTTTAAAGAGCTTGTGAAACTCAACCACAACGGGTTAACGCTATCCGTCCACGCTTTAAAGGAGGAAACGAGGAGGAAGATTTTTAAAAAGATGGAACGCTTGGAAAAACTCCTTCAGGTTATTGAAGAACACCTTTCTCAGTCCTCTTCTTCCCGGAGGAAGAAGTTTCAGCTTGGCTACCTCCTCATTAAGAACCTAAACGACGACGAAGAAAACTTAAGGCTACTTGCCGAAACGGCACTTAAGCACAGGTTTACCGTTATGCTTATGATGTACAACGAGGTAGAGGGGAAAGGCCTTAAAGCCGTAACAAAGGAGGAGTACGAGAAAGCTTTCCTCTTTTTAAGGAGCTTTGGCGTAAGGGTAACTTTAAGCAACAGGTTCAGGATAGATAAACTGGGAGGGTGCGGAACGCTAACCATAGCAAGGAGGGTGCAATGAGGAAAGTACTGCTAACTTCCCTCGTTATACTCCTTTCTTCCTGTTTCTACTCTAAGGAGGTGAAAGTATCACCAGAAAGGGCAGAAAAGGTAAAAGAGGTAGCAACGGTAGCAATGTCAAAGCTCAGGGGAAGGTTAATGAAGAGCTTCACTTCTGCCCTCGGTAAAGGAGGTTTTGTAGGAGCGGTAACTTTCTGCTCTGAAAAAGCAAGTGAGATAGAAAAGGAGGTAAACGCCGAGCTTGACGGGATAAAGGTAACGAGAGTTGCTTTAAAGTACAGGAACCCTCAGCACAGGCCGGACGACCTTGACAGGAAAGTTTTAGAGTTCTTTGAGAAAAGGCTAAAGGAGGGGAAACTACCCCCTTACTACGTAACCGCCGTGAAGAAGGGAGGAAAGGTCTACTACGTCTACTACCAGCCTATCAGGGTGACTCCCTTCTGCCTCAACTGTCACGGTGACCCTGCAAAGATGGATAGGAGAGTCCTTGAAGTCAT
>QNYI01000067.1 GCA_003978805.1 Desulfurobacterium sp. | reverse complement strand
CACTCGTATTTAATGACGTTCAGGTTAAAGATGTTGGTCGTGTCTCCGTGGAGTATTCCCCTCTTCGCCGGGTCGTCGTTCCCTTCAGGGTTAAATATCGGACGAGGTTTCATAAGCTCCTTCTTTATATCAGCCATTTCTACCTCCTTATTTAGTTAGCACAGGCTACGCACTCTTCTTTTTTAGAAATTGCTTGCTGACTGTCCTTTTGGATTGTTCTTACGTAGTAAATGGTCTTTATGCCTTTTTCCCAAGCAAGCATTACGGTCTCGTAGATGTCGCGGGCTCTTATCCCGAGGTTGAGGTTAAATAGGAGCTCCATTGAGATTCCGCTGTCAACCCACTTCTGAATTGTGGCAATTATTTCAACAACTTCCTTTTGATCCATATATTTACTCTCCCTGTAGAACCAGAACTTCTCTTTCACGTAGGGAGGACATATCGGAACGGCCTGCTTTTGGTTCTTATCAATGTAAAAGCGTGAAAACGGTGGAAGAACGCCGGGGGTTGCCCCCTGAAGGAGGCCGGAGCTTGTGTTCGGAGCGATTGCAAAGAGCTGTCCGTTCCTGATTCCGTACTTTTTGAGCTTGGCTAAGAGCTCCAGCCATTTCTCCTTTAGCTTAGTCTTTTCTGAGAGGTACTTAGCGTCTTTCCCGATGATTATCCCTTTGCTCCAGTCCGAGCCCTCATAGGCAGGGAAAGCTCCCCTTTCCTTTGCCAAGTTGATGCTCTCGTCTATTCCGTAGTAGGCAATCTTTTCGTAGAGCTCCTCAATAACTCTAAGGGACTGTTTACCGTAAGGTATTTCCCTCTTCGCTAAGTAGTCTGCAAGTCCAAGAGTCCCTATTCCTATGGTTCTGTACCTATGGTTGTGGAGTTTACTCTCCGGAATTGGAGGAGTTGTCAACTCTATGGTATTGTCAAGTATCCTGACAGCTGTTCTAACTGCCTCTTCAAGCTCTTCGTCGCTGTTTATGTTCGCAAGGTTGATAGAGAGCAGGTTACAGGTGTGGACAAGTCCCGGCTCTTCAATCTCCCGAATAATCTTTCCGTCTTTCATGTAGGTTTTAAAGCCTTTTGACGGCCTAAAGTTAGAGAAACTCTCCATACAGAGGTTGCCGTTACCTATGTAGCCGTCGTGCTTTAAGGGGTTTAGCCTGTTTGCCGTGTCCTTAAAGAAGATGTAGGGAAGTCCCGTCGCAACCTGTGTCTTTAAAATCTCCTTTAGGAGCTCCTTAGCCTTTACTTTCTTCTTCAGCTTTAGCTTGTGGGACTCGTTCTCTACCTGCATGTAAGCCTTTTCAAATTCCTCTCCCCAGAGCTCGTAGAGCTTAAATCCAAACTTTTTCTCTACTTCGTAAGGGTCAACGAGAAGCCAATCTTGGTTATACTTTACTCTCTCCATAAAGAGGTCAGGGATAACCACTTGAGGGAAGATGTCAAAGGCCTTACGCCTTAAGTCTCCGTTCTCGGTTTTGAGTTCCAGAAAGTCGTAAATGTCAAGGTGCCACACGTCTAAGGCTATGGTCACAGCTCCGGCCCTCTTCCCTTCCTGATTAACGGCAACTGCAACGTCGTTAAGGATCTTTGCCCAAGGGACTATTCCACCGCTTGCCCCAAAGACCTTCTTTATCCAAGAGCCCTGAGCCCTTATCCTTGAGAGGTTAACCCCGACCCCTCCGGCCCTTTTAGAAATCTGTGCTACCTGCTCTGCCGTGTACATTATGGAGTCAAGGTTGTCGTCCATTGCCGTTATAAAGCAGGAGGAAAGGTTACCGTTTGGACGGCGAAGGTTTATGAGAATAGGAGTTGCCAAGGAGAGCTTTTTACCGGCTATGAGGTCGTAGAACTTTTTAACGGTTTTCATTCTTGTCTCTTTAGGCTCGTTCTTTGCAAGCATTAAGGCTATGCTCATGTACATCTCTTGGGGGAGCTCTATCGGGTAGTCCTCGTAGATGCACAGGTATCTCTTTGCAAGGAGGTTAGCGCCAGCGTAGTCGTAGAGGAAGTCGTACTTAAGGTTTAAATAATCCCCTGCTTCCTTAATTTCTTCCTCTGAGTAGGCTCTTAGGAGCTCTTCCGTATAGAGCCCTTTTTCTATGAGGTCTTTAACGACCCTTAGGTACTCCTCTCCCCCTCCAACGTAGGCAAGCTTGGAAGTCCCCCTCCTTATGGAGACTTCCTTGTAGAGGTTGAAGATGAAGAGCCTTCCGGCGAGGATTCTCCAGTCTGGCTCTTCCGGAGTCGTAAGTTGAAGAGCAGTATTGATAACGGCCTCGTGGATCTGGCGCGTTGTTATCCCGTCAAAGAAGTGAAGCTTTAACCTTGATTCAAGCTTAAGCGTATTAACATCAAGGCCTTCGGCTGCCCAATTTATAACCTTGCGTATCTTTTCTATGTTCAAAGGTTCCCTTACCCCTTTCCTCTTTACAACGGTTATCCTCTTCATTCCACCTCCCTGCAAGACGTTTGACTTCCCGATTTTATCCTTAGCAGGGTCTACTACACAAAAAACCGACAGCGAAAAATTGTAACTCAAAGGAGTTAAAGCAATTTGTAAATTTCTTAAAGAGGAAATTTCAGATGGTTGGATGCTTTAAAATTTTTTGCGGGAAGAAGGCTAACCGGTTCAGAAGGGTTCTCCCTAAAACCGCCTACAAAATTTTGAAGAGATATTCAACGTGACCTGCAGAGGTCTGGACTCGGTAGTCCGAAAGGAAAGGGAAGAGCTCCTTAACTCCCCTATTCACTTTTATAACAACCCTCTTTCTCGCTACCCTCTCTGCCTCCTTAAGGGTTTGGGGAGAGACAAAGTCCTTAACAGCAACCTCTCTAAATGGTGCCATAACGCTACAGTGCCACTTTGGCTTTATGAACATGGGGGAAAAGTAAACAATATCGTAGGACTTATCGGGTAACTGCTTTAAGAATTCGTAGTTATCACCACAAACGGGTTTAACAAGGTCAAAAGCAAACTCCGCCACTTTGAGCCTTCCTTCCGGCCGATACTTCTTTAGCCCCCTCCTAACTATCTCGTAGATTACCGGATCTTTCTCAACACCCACGACTTCCCTCTTAGAGACAAAGGCAGAAAGGAGGGCATCTTGAGCAAGTCCCAAGTTACAGTCAAGGACGGTATCTCCCTCTTTTAGCTCCATGGCAGAGATCATAGACTCCTTTCCACCTGAAAGGTAGTTGAGGAGACGAATCTTAAAGAGTCCCGGATGAAAGAAAAGTTTATTGCCGGAAAGAGTATGAACCGTAAGGAGAAGGTCTTTACCCACCACAAGGACGTTCTTTCCGAACCTTTTCTTTATTGACTCTATGGTGTTATGACGACGTTTCACGTAAACCGTTTTAAGCTTTTCGGAAAGTTTCTTCGCCTCTTCAACCATTTCTGGTGTTGGCTTTCTGTCCGTAGTCACTACCACTTCCATAACTACTCCGCGATTAAGTCCGGTCTCTTCCTTTCAAGGTACTTGCGGGTGTAGGAACAGAGTGGCCAAACCTTATAACCGTTCTCGTCGGCAAACTCCACCAGCTTAGAGGTAAGTTTCCCGGCTATTCCCTTTCCCCTGTGGGACTCGGGAACAAAAGTTGTATTCACGACGATAATCCCCTTTTCCTTAACCACGTTAAAAGAAATAAAGGCTTCCTCCCCTTCAAGTTCCAAGTAAATCTTTCCCTCTGCAAGTTTTACTTCAGGCACCTTTACCTCCACAAAAAGGTTCTATTAGGTGACAAATATACTAAAATTCACAACGTCACGGGTGAACGGGAAGTCCGGTGAAAGTCCGGCGCTGTCCTCGCAACCGTGAGCAGGGAATAAAAAAGGGCTTTAGCCACTGGAGTCTTTCACTCTGGGAAGGCTACTGCCCAATAAAACCCTGCGAGCCGGGAGACCGGCCCGTGATGGGTAGGTGAAAACCTACCCCTTCGCGTCCTGCGGGGGTTCGGGGCGCGGGAAAGGAGAAGGTCACGCAGGTGTTTCACAAAAACACCGCAGGAGGTAAAAGGATGGTTAAAACCTACGCCTACGGCTTTCCGAGACTCGGAAAGCAGAGAGAGTTTAAGCGCCTGATTGAAGGTTTCTGGGCGCAAAAAGTCACAGAAAAAGAGCTCCGAGAAGGCATCAAGGAGCTAAACCGAAAGAGGGAGGAAACCTACAGGAAGTACGTAGAGGCCTTCCCCCAAGGGGAAATGACCCTCTACGACCCGATGCTTGACACTGCACTCCTTTTTGGCGTCTACAAGGCAAACTCCTTAGAGGAGTACTTTGAGCTGTGCAGGGGCAAGAACGCCCTTGAAATGACAAAGTGGTTTAACACCAACTACCACTATTTAGTTCCAGACTTTGAAGGCAAAGAACCCGCTTTTAAGGTCTGTGAACCTGTCTGGAACAGACACGAAGGAGCTTCTGAGAACGTCCACATCATCGCTCCCTTTACCTTCCTCAAGCTCTCTAAGGGACTCCCTGAAGGAAGTTTTAAGGGAGCTCTTAAGGAGCTCACAAAAGTCCTTGTTGAATACGTCAACAGCAAAAGCTTTAAGTCCGTTCACTTTGAAGACCCTGCTCTTGTTATGGAGCTCTCAGAGGAAGAGTGGAAGGCAATCGCTGAAAGCTACAGCCTCTTAAGTGAAGTAAAGGGAGAGGTTAACCTCTTTACCTACTACGATAGCGTAGACAGGCTGGAGCTCCTTTTTGAGCTTCCGGTAAGCGGAATCGGCGTTGACCTCGTGCACGACAGGGGAGAGAACTTAGAACAGCTTAAAAGGTTAGACCCACGTGGTAAGAAGCTCTTTGCCGGTGTTGTTGATGGAAGGAACGTCTGGAGAAATAACCTCTTTAAGACGGCAGAGGTTTTAAGGGAGCTCTCAGAAAAGTTTGACCTTACTGTCACAAACGCAGCTCCTCTGTTTCACCTGCCCGTTAACCTTGAAGGTGCAACACTCCCGGAGGAGCTCTTACAGAAGGTAGCCTTTGCCGAGGAGAAGCTGAAGGAAATCAAGCTCCTTGCCGAAATCCTTGAAGGAAAAGAGGGAGAGGCAAGGGAATGGGTTAAGGGTATAAACAACAAGTTCGGTGAGATTAAGGCCGTAAGGGAAAGAGTTTCTGCCCTTAAAGAGGAAGACTTTGTAAGGAAGCCAAGCTACAAAGAGAGGGTTAAAAAACAGCAGGAAGTCCTTAACCTTCCGCTCTTCCCGACGACAACAATCGGCTCGTTCCCCCAGACAGAAGAAGTCAGAAGGGTTAGACTCCTCTACAGGAAGGGTAAGCTTGACAAGGAGAGCTACGAAACCTTCGTAAAGGGAGAGATTGCCAAGGCCATAAAGATTCAGGAAGAGCTTGGCCTTGACGTTTTAGTTCACGGCGAGTTTGAAAGGACAGACATGGTTGAGTTCTTCGCCGAGAAGATGAAAGGCATAGCCACAACCGGCAACGGCTGGGTGATTTCTTACGGAACAAGGTGCTACCGTCCGCCGATTATCTACGGAGACGTTGAGAGGGACGGAGTAATGACCGTTCCAGAAATTGCTTTCGCCCAGAGTTTAACAGAAAAACCTGTAAAGGGAATGCTCACTGGCCCTGTGACGATAATCGCTTGGAGCTTCGTAAGGGAGGACATTCCCATTTCTGAAGTTGCTTACCAGATTGCCCTTGCCCTTAAAGACGAAATCAGGGACTACGAGGAAGCTGGAATTAAAATCGTCCAGATAGACGAGCCGGCAATCAGGGAGAGAGCTCCCATCAAGAAGAGGAACTGGAAAGATTACTTTGACTGGGCTATCAAGTCCTTTAGGCTCTGCCACTCCTCCGTAAAGCCCGAAACCCAGATTCACACCCACATGTGTTACTCTGAGTTCGGCGAAATCATGGAGTACATACTTGAGATGGACTTTGACGTTATCTCCATTGAGGCATCAAGGTCTAAGGGAGACATCTTACAATCCTTTGAGAAGGTTAACTTTGACAGACAGATAGGACTCGGCGTGTGGGACATTCACTCCCCTTACGTTCCAAGCGCTGAGGAGATGAAGGAGATTGTGGAGAGAGCTCTAAGGGTTATCCCCAAAGAAAACTTCTGGATTAACCCGGACTGCGGCCTCAAGACAAGACGCTGGGAAGAAGTCATCCCCGCCTTAAAGAACCTTGTAAGACTTGCCGAAGAGTTAAGGGAAGAAAACAATTAAAGTTCCTTGTCGCTCTCCCCTCGGGGAGGGCTGCAAAGAGCTTTAATTGGTTTCTTTTCTTAGCTCTTCGGCAAGTCTTACAAGGTTCCTTAAGGCGGGGATAACCTCTTCCCAGCGTCTTGTCTTGAGGCCGCAGTCCGGGTTAATCCAGAAGTTTTCTTTGGG
>QNYI01000068.1 GCA_003978805.1 Desulfurobacterium sp. | reverse complement strand
TATTCGGATTGGTTTCAAGCGTAAAACTATAAAGAGAGTGGAGCTTTTTCGGTTTAGGTAGATTCGCCTTTTCTCCTACCTTCCACTTTTCTATTACGGACTTAAACTCCCTTGCAACTATGTTAACTAATGCTTTAGCTGTATCAGAGCCAATTTCCCTTTGCCATAGAGCTACTAATTCAGATTTCCAATTCTTTATCTTTTCATTTTCAAAAGACAATTTCTCTTTTCCTTTTACAAACTTGTCAAGGAAAGTTCGGGACAAAAACGGCTTTAAGTCTTTGGTGTTCTGAAAATACTCCAAAGCACACAAGTAGATAAGGTTCTTAAAGTGCTGAAAGGTCTTTGAGGCTCTTTCTAACTTGTTAACTACGCTCTTTTTCTTTATCGTTATGCTCATTGTTAGGTGCATTGATTACCTCTTTAAGGCACTTTTCCAGCTTTCTTTTCTTATAACTCCTTGAGCCGTATATTTTTGAAGTTATGTAGTGGATAAAGCTAATCATTTCCTCTACAGCGTCCTTTAGTTGTTCATCAGTAGCTAAACTTTCGGAATTATCAACCACAAAAATGTCCACTCCAAGCCTTTTGAGTATTTGCTCAAACAAGTCGTAAGCAATCCTTGAGAGCCTATCTTTTGAGTAAATACAAAGAACCTTAACATCTCCATTAAAGCACATATCTAAAAGCCTGTTAAGTCCTTTCCTTTTAAAGTTAAATGAGCTTGCGATGTCTGTAATAACCTCATCTATTTGCATTCCTTTTGAGGCTAAAAAGTTTTTACAAACTTCTACTTGGTTTTTGAGATATTCTTTCTGCTTTTGCGTGGATACTCTGGCATAAATTACTACCTTACCTTGCTTATTTTCTCCTATCCCTAATACCTGTTTTACGTGTTCCTCTGTAAAACGATATTGTCCCGAAGGAGTAACTAAAGGTTTTAAGTCTCCTCTTTTTATCATTCTTCTAATTGTAATTGGGTGTAGTCCCACCTTTTGGGCAAACTCTGAAATTCTCATCGTTCCTTTCATCTTGTCAACCTGCTTATAAAGGATTATCTTTGCTATTGAAAGATAGCAGTTTTCTAAACAGTTGTCAAGGAGGGGGAGATTTCCCCTCCTACTAAAAAGAAAACTCGGCTTTTAACATTGCAGCTATTATACGGTCGTTGTTGCTGTTACCGTGGGGGTTCAAAACGAGCTGTAAATCCGGGGTTACGGCCAAGTTTTCCCCTACTTGAGCTCTGTAGTAGGCCTCAAAGTGCCACTCGGTAGAGCTCTCTTTTAGCCTATCGTTTGGCACTAAGGCGGCAACGCCTATACCGAGGGTGTCATCCTCTCTGTTTGGGAGGATACCGTTGAGGCTTAAGCCTACAGAGTAGAACTGTTCAACCTCGTAGACTTCATCGTTTCCCCACGCAACCCTTGCAAACACGCCGGCCTTTTCAGAAACTTCTTGGTCTATAGAGATGCCTACTCCCCACCCTTTAGCCGTTGAAGGCTTCCTTGTAGGGTCGCTGACATCCTCTCCTACCTTTATGTGGTCTGCCGAGTCGTTCCAGTAGTAAATCCTGTAGTTGCCGGGAAGGCCGGCAATTTTCGGGGAGACTTTTAACTGAACGGCAAAGAAGGGGTTATCAAAGACGTCGTCGTAGAGGCTCTTTTCTTTTACGCTCCACTCTGAACCGTTCCAGTAGACTTTACTCTGCTCATTACTCTGGATAACTGCAGAAATTTCAACTTTCTCTACCGGAGAAATAACCACTCCAACAATTGGGGCAAACTGAAACTCTCCGTCAACTATCGGGTTGTTGACGAAGGGTTTTCCTACGAACTGGCTGTACTCGTCGTTGGCGTACTCGTTATCGTCAATAAAGACCGGAGGTTCTGTCTTTCCTACCGATAAGGTCACTTTTCCGTTTAGGAAAGTGTGGGTGTAGTAGGCCTCAAGGAGCTTGAAAGTAGCCTCACTTTCCGGGTTGTCGTCTGAAAGGGTGTTGAGGTTGGCAAAGGGAGCTCCTTCCTCTACCTCAAGGATCTTGTCTGCCCCTGAACCTTCCCCTGCGTGTAGCCTCATGTAAAACTCACCTTCTCCTGTAGGCTTAAATGAGATTTCAAGGTCTGCTACGTAACCTGTCCCTGAAGGTGAGGAGAGTTCTCCTGACTGGGCTCCTTGGTAGTAGAGAACGGCATCTCCGTGGATTTCCGGGTAGATTCGGCACTCTTTTTCAAGCCTCTCAATCCGCCGTTTTAGGAGTTCCAGCTCCTTCTCTGTTCCTTCTTCCGAAATGGCGGGACTGGAACTGAGAAGGAGCGCTACCGTTACTACCCCGAGGGCCTTCCTCATGGGATACCTCCTTAAAAGCGAGCTTAGTTAAGTATATATAACAAAGTAAAGTATACAAAATTTGAGTAACCTTCTCTTAAACTTTTTTCACAATAGGTATTACTATTGTATAAAATTTGACTACTAAGTAGACTTGTTTTAGAATTTCGGTAAAATAACTGATGTAAAAGGAGGCCACTCATGAAGAAGGTAGCCACTTTAATGGCCATCCTGCTGGCTTTACCCGTTACGGCTCATGCCCACTTCTTGGTTCTTAAACCCTCTACCGACATACTTGAAGGGAGAGGAAGGAGTGTGACCCTTGAGGCAAAGTTTACCCACCCGATGGAGGGTGAGCCCAACATGGACTTTGAGATAGCTGACAGCGGTGCTGTTATCAACGGGAAGAGGTTAAAGCTCAGTTGGAAAAGGGTAGAGATCCCGGCTGTGGAGGGAAGTAGTAAAAAGGTATCAAGCTTTAAAGCGGAGTTCAGGATAAGGAGACCGGGGGTATACCAGTTCTATGTAGACCCTAAGCCTTACTTTGAGCCGGCCGAAAGGAAGTTCATAAAGCAGGTTACAAAGGTTTACGTTGAAGCCTTTGGACTTGAAGAAGGGTGGGACAGGCCTATCGGCCTTAAGGCAGAGATAGTTCCCCTTACAAAGCCCTTCGGAATCTGGGAGGGGAATACTTTCAGGGGTAGGGTCTTTATAAACGGTAAGCCTGCTGCAAACGTTAACGTTGAAGTTGAGTACCTAAATCCCGGGAACGTGAAAGTTCCCGCCGATGCCTTTGTTACTCAGGTCGTTAAGACAGATGAGAACGGCTATTTCGTTTACACGATTCCTTGGGCTGGCTGGTGGGGGTTCTCCGCTATCGGTAATGGAGGAAAACTGAGGCACGAGGATGGGAAACTCTACCCTGTTGAGCTTGACGCCGTTATATGGGTCAAGGCCTACCCTAAGCCGAAGGGAGTGAGGTAGGGATGCACATATCGGAAGGTGTTTTACCGGGTTCACTGCTTGTTGCAGGTTGGGTTTTAACTGCTCTCGGAACTTATGTAGGCTTGAGGAGACTTGACGATAGGAGAATTCCTCTGGCAGCCCTCCTTTCCTCCGCCTTTTTTGTTGCCTCCCTCATCCACGTCCCTGCAGGCCCTACCAGCGTTCACTTGGTTTTAAACGGCCTTGCCGGCATTTTACTGGGGTGGGCAGTTTTCCCTGTGTTGCTTACTGCCCTCTTCCTTCAGGCAGTCCTCTTTCAGTTTGGGGGGCTTACCGTTCTGGGGGTAAACACCTTTAACATGGCCTTTCCGGCATTAATTGCCTACTACCTCTGTAAAAGGTTACTACAGAGCGAGAAGAAGTTCTCGTTAACTGTTGCCGGAGTTCTTTCAAGCTTTGTAGCTATTATGGGAGCCGGCCTTTTAGTTTCTCTGGAGCTCTTCTTTACAGGGGAGGCCTTTAAGAAAACGGCCGAAATTGTCTTCTTAGCCCACCTGCCTGTGGCCTTTATTGAGGCTTTTATTAACTCTTTCACCCTTCTTTTCCTTAAAAGAGCCGTGCCGGAGGTTCTAAAGGAGGCAGTATGAAGAAGTTACTTTTAGCCCTCTTACTTCTGCTCTTTCCTCTCACTGCCTACGCTCACAAGATATCGGCCTTTGTGGATTTTGATGGGGATAAGGTTACCGTAATGTCCTACTTTAGCGACGGAACACCTGTAAGGGAAGGTAAAGTAGAGGTCTACGACAGGGAGACGGGGGAGCTCCTTCTGACGGGGAGAACCGACAGGAACGGTGAGTTCTCCTTTAAACTTAAAAAGCCGAGGAACCTAAAAGTGGTTGTAACGGGGGAGTTGGGACATAGAGCTGTTTCGGAGCTGGAGCTCCTACCTCGGCCGGAGGCTGAAAGAAGGGAGGAACTCCCAGAAGTTAATACCGACGTTTTAAGGAGAGTTGTTCGCGAGGAGTTGGAAAAGCAGTTAGAACCTTTGCGGGTAGAACTCTCAGAGGTTCGTAGAGCTCTTTCCGGTACCTCTTTTAAGGACATTTTCGCCGGTTTAGGTTGGATTCTCGGGATTTTCGGGGGGATCTCCCTTGTTCTCTCTCGCCGTCATTGACCCTCGGGTAAAAGTGGTCGTCCTTTTCCTCTTTAGCTGGGGAATTGCCTTATCGCCGGACTTTAGCACTGCTCTATCTTACCTACCTTTCGTATGCTTATCCTTAGTGGCAGCTAAGGGGAGGATTCTAAAGCTCCTCAAGCTCCTCTTTGTTGCCAATACATTCCTCCTCTTTTTAGTGGTTACTATGGTTTTTACCTACGAGAGTCCCCGTACGGTAAAGGTGGGAGCTCTTAGCCTTTCTGTAGATGGGCTCGTATACGGCTTACTCCTACTCTTAAAGTCCTCATTAATTCTGCTTCTTACCGCCTCTTTCCTTTCTACCTCCTCGGCCTTTACGGTCTTCCACGCCCTCCACCACTTAAGGCTCCCTGCTAACCTATGTCAGATACTCTTTTTTACCTACCGTTACGTGCACACGGTAAAGGAAGAGTACGAGACGATGGTAAAGGCTGCCAAGTGCAGGGGATTTAGGCCGGAGAATTCCGTAAGAACGTATAGAACTTTTGCTAACATCGTTGCCAACCTCCTTGTAAAGAGTTATAAAAGGGCAGACAGGGTATACAAGGCGATGCTCTGTAGGGGTTTCAGGGGAACGTTTCCCGTCTATCACCACTTTTCGCTTAAAAGGGAAGACATAATTTTTGTAGTTTCAAGCCTTTTTTACTTTACGGCGGTAGTTTTATGGAAGTTCTAAGGGTAGAGGAGCTAACTGTTCGTAGAGGAAAGAGGAAGGTTCTTGACGGCGTCACATTTAGTTTGAGGGTAGGGGAAAAGTTCATCATCGCCGGTGACAACGGAGCCGGAAAGACAACCCTCATAGAGACCGTTATGGGGTTTATTCCTGCTGAAGGAGGGAGGATCTACCTTAAAGGTAGGGAAGTGAGGAACGAGGAGGACTTCTACGCTCTTAGGACAACCGTAGGTTACGTCTTCCAGAACCCTGACGACCAGCTCTTTTCCCTCACAGTTGAAGAAGAGCTCGCCTTTGCTCCTTTAAACCTTAAGCTCAGCAGGGAAGAAGTTGAGAGACGAATAGATAGGGCTCTTAAGGCCTTTTCTATAGAGCACTTAAGGGAGAAGACGATTCACTCCCTCTCCGGGGGAGAAAAGAGGATAGTCTCTATAGCCTGCGTTCTTACTATGGAGCCGGAGGCCCTTATCCTTGATGAACCTACAACAGGACTTGACAGGAAGAGGTTCAAGAGGTTGGTAGAGTTCTTAAAGGAAACGGATAAGTCCGTTATTGTAGTTACCCACGACGTAGAGCTCATAAAGTCCCTTGGCTGGAAGGTTTACCGTTTAGAGAACGGTAAACTTTTTCTCCTTCCTTGAGGGTGGAGTGGACAGCCTGTCTTTTTGCATCGGCTACACCTCGTTTTCCGGTAGAACTTCAAGAAAAGCAGTAGTCCGCCGATTCCTGTAAGAAGTATGAAGAGAGTTTCCACTTGGCTTAATCCTCAAAGAGTTCTCTTATTAGCTGTTCCCACTGTTCCCTGCAGTTGTCCCCCTCACACTCGTCAAGGGGAATGACGGAGGCTTTCTCTATTACTTCCCTTTTGACGAAGATGGGGGCGTTTACTCTAACTGCTAAGTTTATTGCGTCGCTGGGACGGGAGTCAATCCTTAAGACTTCTCCGTCGGGACGTTTTACCTCTATGACTGCAAAGTAGATGTCCTTGTCAAAGTCGTTGATGATGACCCTCTCTACTTCCCCTCCAAAGGCCGATACAATTTCCCTTATAAGGTCGTAGGGGAAAGGCCTTGGCGGAACCGCTCCAAGAACCGCTCCAAGGAGCTCCGTCTCAAGGAGTTCCGCTTCCCAGTGTCCTACCCATATGGGGATTGCAAAGCGCTCCTGCTCGTTACCGAGAATGATAATCGGAAGACCACTGTACCTATCCTGAGTAATTCCTATTACCGATACCTCTACCATAACTCAAGCTCCTTTTAAAATCGGTTTTCCTTTTAAGAAGAAGGGAGAAGTTTCTACTATTTCAACCTTTATGAGCTTTCCTACGAGGCTTTCATCACCTTCAAAGACGACGAGCTTGTTGTCCTTGGTTCTTCCCGAGAGCTCCCCTCCTTTGGGGCTTCTTCCCTCAACGAGAACCTCTTCTACTTTACCGAGCCTCTTTTTGTTTTTCTCCTCTGCTTGACGCTT
>QNYI01000085.1 GCA_003978805.1 Desulfurobacterium sp. | reverse complement strand
CCCTCTCTCCTCAGGGAGTCTGCACGGTTAGCTTTTAAAGGAAGGAATTTTGAAAAGTTCATAGGCACAGAGCTCTACGTCCTCCTTAAGAGGAAAGAGGTTGAAATTTCCGAAAATTGAAAATCATTCTCAGTAAGCATAAAATTAGATAGTACCGCCCTTCCTCCCCCCACGGTAAATTCAAAAAAATAGGAGGAAAAGCATGCAGAACTTAAATGAGGTTACCATCTCTCAGGCCATCATTGAATCTTTTATGGACAAGTTAAAAGACTCCTTAGAGGTAGATGTAGCTATCGTCGGTGGGGGACCCTCCGGACTTGTAGCCGGCTACTACCTTGCAAAAGAAGGCTTTAAGGTTTCAATCTACGAAAGACAGCTCGCCATCGGCGGCGGAATGTGGGCTGGAGGTATGCTCTTTAACGAGATAGTCGTCCAAGAGATGGGTAGGGAAATCCTTGAAGAGTTTGACATCCGTTACAAGGAGTTCCAGCCCGGATACTACGTTGCAGACTCCGTTGAGGCTGTGACCACCATAGCATCTAAAGCCGTAAAGGCCGGTGCAGTTATCTTTAACGGCGTGACCGCAGAGGACGTCGTCCTTAAAAAGGTTGACAGTGAGTACAGAGTTTGTGGCCTTGTTATCAACTGGACTGCCGTGGAGAGGAACAGGCTTCCAGTTGACCCCCTCGTTATTACTGCAAAGTACGTAGTTGACGCAACGGGACACGACGCCTCTGTTGTATCAACTCTGCAGAGAAAGGCAGGGATAAGACTTGCTACAGAAACGGGATGCGTAGTAGGGGAAAAACCTCTCTGGGCGTCGGTGGGGGAGGAAGACACCGTTAAGAACACGAGGGAGGTATTCCCCGGCATCTTTGTTAGCGGAATGGCGGCAAACGCCACCTGTGGAAGCCACAGGATGGGGCCCGTTTTTGGCGGAATGCTCCTTTCCGGGAAGAAGGTGGCTCAAGAGATAGCAACCAAGTTAAAAGGGAATCGGGAGGAGTAATGGCTACGCTGGTTGAACTTGCAAAGAAAGGTGTTGTAACGAAGGAGATGGAGCTCTGCGCCGAGTACGAGAAAAGGGATGTTGACTATATAGTTCAGGGACTCATTGAGGGAACTATCGTAATACCTGCAAACATCTACCACAGGGAAAGGGAGGACTTTACCCCCAGAGCCATAGGGAAAGGCCTTAAAACAAAGGTAAACGCAAACATCGGAACATCAGGGGACATTGAGAAGATAGAACTTGAACTTGAAAAGCTAAAGGTTGCCGTAAAGTACGGCGCTGACGCAGTAATGGATCTCTCAACTGGTAAGCACATAGACGAAACGAGGAAGGTAATCGTAGAGAACTCCCCCGTTATGGTCGGGACTGTCCCGATATATCAGGCGGCAAAGGAAGCTGCGGAAAAGTACGGTTTCATCGGGAAGATGACAGTAGACGACATCTTTAACGTTATTGAAAAGCACTGCCGAGACGGCGTTGACTTTATCACCGTTCACTGTGGCGTCACCCTCTCTGCCCTTGAGAGGCTCCAAAGAGAGGGAAGGCTAATGAACATAGTCTCCCGGGGCGGAGCTCTCATGGCTGAGTGGATGGTCTACAACGAAAAAGAGAACCCCCTCTACGAACACTACGACAGGCTCCTTGAAATAGCCAAGAAGTACGACGTCACCCTTTCCCTCGGCGACGGTATGAGGCCGGGGTGCATCGCAGACGCAACGGACAGGTGTCAGATTGAAGAGCTCATAACCCTCGGAGAGCTCGTTGACAGGGCAAGGGAGGCGGACGTTCAAGCCATGGTAGAAGGTCCCGGCCACGTTCCCCTTGATCAGATTGAGGCAAACATACTGCTTCAGAAAAGGCTGTGTCACGGAGCTCCCTTTTACGTCCTCGGGCCCCTCGTTACAGACATCGCCCCCGGCTACGACCACATAGTCAGCGCCATAGGGGGAGCTATTGCGGCAAAGGCCGGAGCTGACTTCCTCTGCTACGTTACGCCGGCAGAGCACTTAGCCCTTCCCGACGTTGAGGACGTAAAGCAGGGAGTAATCGCCGCAAGGATTGCAGGCCACGCGGCAGACATCGTAAAGGGCGTTCCGGGAGCTCTTGAGTGGGACGTTGAGATGGCGAAGGCGAGGGAGTCCCTTGACTGGGAGAAGCAGTTTGAGCTTGCAATAGACCCGGAAACGGCAAGGAGGTACCGGGAAGAGAGGCGTCCTCAGGAGGACGAAAAGACCTGTACCATGTGCGGCAACTTGTGCTCCATAAAGAGGGTTGAAGAGTACTTAAGGAAGAAATAATTTCAGATAAAAAGAAAAGTTGGAGATTTAATGGTTCTAAACAACTACGTTCACCTCTTTGAGTTCTTCTGTAAAGACTACCTCAACAGCCTCCCTACAAACGTTAGGGAGAAGTTGGGGGTTGAGGACGTAGAAACCTTCTGCTCGGAGGTGAGGCCGGGCTTTACCCGCCTCCTCTCCACCTACCAAAACGACAAGGAGAGCTTTGAAAAGCTCGTTACAGAGCTGGGGAAGAACCTATACAGAAGCAACCTGAGCGTAGCTTTCGTGATAGACGCAATTAACGAGATAATATTTAAAGTCGTAAACTTCATAAACACCGAACACCTTCCCCGGGAGCTCATCGGCGAGTTCCTCAGCTTCCTCAAGGACTTCCCCAACCTCATAGCCCTCGGCTACATAGAGGAATCCCTCCCAGAGAAAAAGAAGCTTGCAGTCTTAAAGCTAAACGATGAAAAGGACGGTAAAGTCCTAACCCACTACTCTACACTTAAGGGTATAGTAGAAGGTAAGGAGGTTCCTTACGGAGAGGAGGAGTGTCCCTTCAAGAAGTTCTTTAAGACTCTCTCCTTTCAGATTGCCTGTCAGAAGCTCAACCTCTGCGGAGAAATCAAAAAAGCCCACAGGTCTATTCACCTTTACATTGAACTCTTTAAGAACTGTTTCATAAAGAGAAAGTTCCTAACAGGCTACATCGTTCTTGTAACCCTTTACTTTTTCCTTGAAAAGCTAGCAGAGCTCGTATCCAGCGTCAACGCCACTAAGAAGAACATCTCCTTAGAAGATATAGTCAGCTTCCTCATTGAAAACTCAGAAGAAGAAATAGCCCTCCTCGTTGTAGACCCTTCAGAAGTAGCATTTATAAACAAGGTATTTGGATACTCTGCAGGGGACACTATCTTCAAGTTCCTTGAAGAGGAACTATCCGAGCTCGTCGGAAAGGACGAAAAGCACGGAGTAGTAAAGTGTTCATACGGAGCCGTCTGTGCCGTATCAACAGAAGACAAGCTAAGGTATGAGATTATCTTTCAAGACCTGAAAAAGAAGTTCAAGGAAAGGTTCAAGTCCTACCCCGTGGAGATGGACATCAGCGGTTTTCTAATAAAGTTCCCTCCCCAGCTCAAAGCCGAGAAGAAGGAAATCCTCAACGCCATACGGTTTGTCATAAGGGAGAGTAAAAAGGATCCGTCCAAGCTACTTGTAGTAGACCTCAAGGAACTTTCCTCCTCCCAGAAACTCAAGATATTCAGGAACATAAACGAGGAACTGACGGAGAAGCTGTTCTACGGGAACATAAAGCTCGCACTTCAAGGGATATACGACCTAAAGAGGGAAAGGATCTCCCACTACGAGGTTCTCTTTAGGTTGACGGACGAAAAAGGAAGGATAATACCTGCCTACGAGTTCATAGATATGATATACGAACTCCGCCTCATCCACCTCCTTGACCTTGCTGTCCTGAGGAAAGTTTTAGAGAACGTGGATACCTTTAAAGGCAAGAACCTCTTTATAAACTTAAGTCCCAGAACTTTTAAAGTCCCCTCCGTCCTTTCAGAGATTAAGGAGATAACGAAGGAGCTCAAAAGGAGAGGGCTGAACTTCGGGTTTGAAATTACTGAACAGGCAGCGGTAGAGGACTACGATGTCTTGGTAGAGTTCATAAGCGAGATGGACGTTCCAGTTTCAATAGACGACTTTGGAACCGGCTACTCATCCTTTTCCCAGTTTGTCAACTTAGTAGAGGCCGTCCCTATAAAGTTTTTAAAGATTGACGGCAGTTACGTAAAGAAGATAACCTCCTCCCATCAGGCAGAGAACATAGTAAAAACCGTCAACAGTATGGCGCACTCCCTTAACCTCAAGACCATAGGGGAATTTGCCGAAAACGAAGCCATCGTAGGGAAGTTAAGGGAGCTCTCTGTAGACTACGCTCAGGGGTACTTTTTCTCAAAGCCTGAGATAGTTGTCTAAGGAACGGTTACTCCTTAACGGCGTAGTAGCACCTCTTCGGGCTGTAAACTTTTCCCTCTTCTTTAAGCTTCTTTATAATCTTTGAAACCTCTTTACTCTCAAGCCCCGTCATCTTTGCTATATCTCCCGGCCTGACGGGCTTTTCGGCTTTCTTCATAGCTTCAAGGACTAACTGCTCCTTGTTCTCCATTACCACCTCCTCTTTAGTAGGTTCTCTCTACTATAAAGTCGGCAACCTCTTCCAGAGCTCTCCTGTAGGGAGAATCCTTGAAAAGGGAGAGGAGCTCCTTAGCCTTTTTAATGTAATCCCTCGCAAGGTTAAAGGTCTCCCTGTCCCCTCCCCTTTCAAGGACAAACTGCCTTACCCTCTCCACGTCCTCCCTTGAAGGTTCTACGGAGGAAAGAATCCCGGCTATCTCTTCCCTTTCCTTTTGAGAGGCCTTTCTAAGGGCAGAGATTAAAGGATAGGTCACCTTCCCTTCCTTTATGTCGTTTCCGGCAGGTTTACCGATTGTCTTTTCTTCAGAGATGTAGTCAAAAGCATCGTCAACAAGCTGAAAAGCGTAGCCGATGAGCTTTCCGTAGTCCCTCAGAGCTCTCCTTTCCCGGCTTGAAGAACTTCCCAAGAGAGCTCCAACCTCACAGCAGGTTGAAAGGAGGGATGCCGTTTTACGGTAGATTATGTCAAAGTACTCTTCCTCCCTAAGGTTTACATCCCCTATCTTCTCAAGCTGGAGGAGCTCCCCCTCTGCCATATCTTGAACGGTCTGGGCAGCAACTTTTAAAACCTCCTCTCCACCGTAGACGGCCAAAACGTATATGGCCTTTGCAAACATGTAGTCGCCCACTAAAACGGCAACGTCGTTCCCGAAGACCGTGTTTGCAGATGGCCTACCCCTCCTCAGCTTTGCACCGTCAACGATATCGTCGTGAAGGAGGGTAGCCGTGTGCATGTACTCCATAACTGTCGCAACGGGGATAAGCCTATCAAGGCTTGCGTCAACGAGCTTCCCGGCGATTATCGTCAATCCCGGCCTTACTCTCTTTCCGCCACTATCAAGGATGTAACCGCCGGCCCTTAAAACGAGCTCCACTTTTGAGTCAAGGAGCTCCCTTGAAAACTCCTCTGCCTTTAAGAGCTCCTCCCTAATAACCTCAAAAGGCTTAAATACCTTCACCTCGTCACCTTACTTGAGTGGAATGTTCCTGCTACCGGGCTTAACAAGAGGTATTTTACCCTCTTTGCAGAGGGGACAGGAAGAAGGCTCGTAAACCGGAACTTCAAGTCTCCAGAGAGTTACAAAAGGAACGCCAAAGTCAACCTTCCCACCGCTCCTATCTACCAAACTGCCGACGGCAACAACCTCTCCACCGTGCCGTTTTACAACTTCAATCGTTTCACGGGTAGACTTACCGGTAGTTACAACGTCCTCAACGACAACGGCCTTCTCTCCCTCCTTTATCTCAAAACCCCTCCTTAACGTGAGCTTTCCCTCAACCCTCTCCGCAAAAATCCCCCTCACCCTTAGGTGCCTTGAAGTCTCGTAGGATACGATAACTCCTCCAAGGGCTGGAGCTATAACAAAATCGTACTCAACGCCGAGCTCGTCTACTCTC
Organism: Desulfurobacterium sp.; assembly: GCA_003978805.1. Taxonomy (GTDB): domain Bacteria; phylum Aquificota; class Aquificia; order Desulfurobacteriales; family Desulfurobacteriaceae; genus Phorcysia. The sequence goes on along the minus strand of QNYI01000085.1, from coordinate 476 downwards.
CTTGCAAGCTCTTTACAGAGCTCCTCAGCGTACTCCGGATACTGAAGAACCTTTGCACACTGAAGGTAGTAAGGGCTGTGAAGTCCACTTGAGAGCAAGAAGTGCCCTTGAAGAAAGGCATCCGTTTTTAAAAATATCTCCTTTATCCTCTCCTCTGTAAGCATTCTCTTAAGCCTCCAGTTCCAAGTTGGTGTAATTTTAGTCTTTAAGGTCTCCAACAAGCTCGGAGATGTGAGAATATCCCATTTCCTTCAGGTACTCTTCAAGACCTGAAACGATTTCCTCTACAGCTTTTGGGTTGTAGAAGTTTGCAGTGCCTACCTGAACGGCTGAAGCTCCGGCCAAGAAGAACTCAACGGCGTCTTCCCAAGTGGATATCCCACCGATACCGATAACTGGAATTTTTACGGCCTTTGCAACTTGATAGACCATCCTAATGGCTACAGGTTTTATTGCAGGACCTGAAAGCCCACCAA
>QNYI01000089.1 GCA_003978805.1 Desulfurobacterium sp. | reverse complement strand
CGCAACTGCCCTTTACGAGAATACAGACCTCTCTGCTCGGGAGATTGCCGAAAAGGCTTTAAGGATTGCAGGGAATATCTGCGTTTACACGAACACCAACATAATTGTTGAGGAACTTTAACCGTAAGGAGGGCTTATGCTAAAGAAGTTTTTTGGTGGGAATGGAGAAAAGAAAGAGGAAGTTAAAGAGATAAAGAGTGAAGAGTTCCTTACTCCTAAGGAGATTGTGAAGGAGCTTGATAAATACATCGTCGGACAGCACGAAGCGAAAAAAGCCGTTGCCATAGCCCTCAGGAACAGGTGGAGGAGGCAAAGACTCCCCGAGGACATGAGGGACGAGGTAGCCCCCAAGAACATCATAATGATAGGCCCTACGGGGGTCGGTAAGACGGAAATAGCAAGGAGGCTCGCAAAGCTCGTCAGAGCTCCCTTCATAAAGGTAGAGGCCACCAAGTTCACAGAGGTCGGCTACGTTGGAAGGGACGTTGAGTCAATCATCAGAGACCTTGTAGAGATAGCTGTTACTATGGTTAAAGAAGAGAAAATGGAGGAAGTCAAAGAGAGAGCTAAGGAGCTTGCCTACGATAGACTTGCTGAAATAATGGTTCCTGAACCTCAAACGAGTCCCCAGTCAATCCAGAGCCTCTTTGACGTTTTCCTCTCTCCCTCTAAGTCCACAACTTCTGAGACTGAAAGGGAGCAGTCAAGGTTAAGGGATGAGAGGAACAGGGTAAAGAAGCTCCTTAAAGAGGGTAAGCTTGACGACGAGGTGGTTGAAATAGCTGTGACGGTTGAGTCCCCGGGAGTTAACGTTATAGGTATAGGTGGAGACCTCTCCAACCTCCAAGATATGCTCTCTTCCCTCCTTCCAAAGCCAAAGAAACTCAGGAAGATGAAAGTTAAAGAGGCTCTAAGATACCTTACACAAGAAGAAGCTCAAAAGCTCATAGATATGGACGAGGTAATAAGGGAGGCCATCCACAGGGTAGAGAATCAGGGAATCGTTTTCATTGACGAGATAGACAAGGTTGCTGCAAGAGGGGGCGGAAGGGGTCCTGACGTTTCAAGAGAGGGAGTCCAGAGGGATTTACTCCCCATCGTTGAAGGCTGTAAGGTTTCTACAAAGTACGGCCTTGTGAGGACAGACCACATTCTATTCATCGCTGCCGGTGCTTTTCACATAGCAAAGCCTTCCGACCTCCTTCCGGAGTTACAGGGACGTTTCCCCATCCGTGTAGAGCTTAAACCTTTAACCAAGGACGACTTTGTGAGAATCCTCACAGAGCCGAAGAATGCCCTGACAAAGCAGTATAAAGCCCTCCTTGAAACCGAAGGCGTTGAAATAGAGTTCACTCCGGATGGAATAGAGGAGATTGCAAGGATTGCAGAGGAGGCAAACTCTAAGGCTGAAAACATAGGTGCAAGGAGACTCCACACTGTCTTAGAGAAGCTCCTTGAGGACGTTTCATTTAACGCTCCTGAGATGAAGGGGCAGAAGGTAGTTATTGACAGGGAGTACGTGAGGAGCAAGCTTGAGAGCATAATAGAGGATGAAGACCTTACAAAGTACATCCTGTAGCGGAGAGGGGAATGCTTGAAAGGGTCTCTTTAAAGGTAGCCTCCTTAGGCGGAGACTGCTACGTGACTTTTAATAGTGCAGAGAACTTTTACCTTACCGGATTTCGTTCCTCTTTTGGGATTTCCGTTGTTTCTGAGAAAGGAGATTCTTTTTTCATTACAGATGGTAGGTACTTAGAAAGGGCAGAGAAGGAGGTTAGAGGTTTTAAGGTCGTTAAGTGGGAGAGCTGGGATAAACTACGGGAGTTTTTAAAGGAGAACGGCTTTAAAAGGCTCGTTGTTGACCCCGACAGGTTGAAGCTTTCTACGTATAAGGAGCTCTCCTCCGTCTTTGAAATCGTAGAGGAAAAGGGTTTCCTAAACGAGTTTAGAGCGGTTAAGACAGAGAGGGAAATTTCCCTCCTAACCAGAGCTGTTCAGATTGCGGAGCTCTCTTTAAAAAGCGTTCTCCACCTTTTAAAGCCGGGTATAACGGAGGCCGAATTTAGGAAAGAACTTATAACGGCCTTTTTCAAGTTCGGCGGTGAAGGGGAGGCCTTTGCGACTATAGTTGCTTCCGGTGAAGGTTCTTCTATCCCTCACTGGGAGACTTCAGGGAGGGAAATAGAGGACGGAGATGTTGTAGTAGTTGACTTTGGCACTGTCTACGGCGGTTACGTTTCAGATATTACCAGAACTTTTCTTGTCGGAAATGTTCCTTCTGAGATGAAGAGAATCTACGAGGTTGTTAGGGAGGCACAGGAAGTCGGTATTAAAGCTTTAAGTGCCGGGAAGTCGTGCAGGGAAGTTGACGAGGCCGTTAGGAGCTACATAGAAAGTAAGGGTTACGGTGAGTTTTTCGTTCACTCAACCGGTCACGGAATAGGGGTTGAAGTTCACGAGTCTCCCACCCTTTCCCGCAGGTCTAACGAAATCCTCAAGAAGAACATGGTCGTAACCGTTGAACCGGGTATCTACATTCCGGAGCTCGGCGGGGTAAGGATAGAGGACGACTGTCTCGTCCTTGAAGATGGAGCTTTTGTAATTTCACAACTGGAGAAATAAGGGGGTAACTATGGAGAAAGTCGTTGACTGTAGGGGCTTGGCCTGTCCGATTCCCGTTCTTAAAACGAAAGAGGCTCTTGAGTCTATGGATTCCGGTGTAGTTACGGTGATAGTAGATAACAGGGCTTCAAGGGAAAACGTAAAGCGTTTTGCAGAAAAGGCCGGCTGCTCAGTAACGGTTGAGGAGAAAGGAGGTCTTTTCTACTTAAAGATTACAAAGGGAGAGCCGAAGAGAGCGGAAGAGGAATCAACTGTTAAGGGAAGTGAAAAGAAAAACTACGTTGTTTTTATTACCTCAACTTACGTCGGAGAGGAGAGGGAGCTCGGAGAGATTCTAATAAAGGGGTTTATAAAGACCTTCCTCAATGCCGCCCCGTTACCTACCAAGGTGGTTCTTGTAAACGCAGCTGTTAAGCTTGCGTGTAAGGGAGCAGATGAGGAGATTCTGGGAGCTCTAAAGGAGCTCCAGCAGAAAGGCGTTGAAATTATCTGCTGTGCAACGTGCCTTAACTACTACAACCTCCTTGACGAACTTGAAGTAGGCGTTGCTTCAAACGCTTACGATGTTGTTCAGTCCTTAGCAAGTGCCGATTCGGTTATAAGGCTATAGCTTTGAAAACCACTGTTTCATTGAACCGCTTATAAAGCTTTCCCTCCTGAAAGTTTCAAGGAAGCCGGCGGCCTCTTTAAAGGCCGTCTCTACCGGGTAACCCTTTACCAGAAAGCAGAGGAGAGCTGACGAGAAGGCACAGCCGGTTCCCCTTACGGTGAGGTTGTCTTTTTTATGTAAGACTTTTGAGACTACGTTACCGGCTTTAAGGAGGTGGTCTTCAACGAGGTTACCTTTAAGGATTCCCTTAACCACTGTGAAGTTCCTGTGCCTTTTGAGTGGAGGTTTCAGTATCTCAAACTCCTTGAAGTTAGGAGTTATAACGGTAGATACCTCAATGAGGGGTAAGATAGTTTCGGGCTTTTCTATGAACCTCTTCCCAAAGGTCGGGGAGATTACAGGGTCAAAGACAACGGGGATCTTCAGTCTACCGATGAAGTCTGCTATTTTCCTGTTAACGCTGTAGTCAATGTGGGGAATGCCGATTTTTACCCCCTTTATGTTGAACTCTTCTGCTATGAGCCGTAGTTGTTCCTCTATCAGTTTCCCGTCAACGAAGGATATTTTTTTTACTCCTTTCGTGTTCTGAGCCGTATTTGCCGTTATAACGGCAGTTCCATAGAATCCAAAATAATTAAAGGTTCTGATATCCCTGAGTATCCCAGCACCGCCCGTTGGATCAAAACCTGCGATTGAGAGCAGGAATTCCAACCACGCACCTCCGTGATGGATTATAATTTGCCTCCTAAGTTATAACAGGAGGTTAAAAGATGAAAGTAGCTCTTGCCTGTGACCACGGAGGTTTCAGGCTGAAAGAAGTTATAAAGTCCTACCTTGAAGAGCTGGGAGTTGAGTACGTAGACTTTGGGACTTACTCAGAGGACTCTGTTGACTATCCAGACTTTGCCTACAAGGCTGCGAAAGCTATTGTAGAGGGTGAGGCCGACAGGGGTATCTTTATCTGCGGAACAGGCATAGGTATATCAATCGCTGCCAACAAGGTTAAAGGAATAAGAGCTGCCCTTTGTTACAACATCTACGCTGCCGAAATGAGCAGGAGGCACAACAACGCTAACGTACTGTGTCTTGGTGGAAGAGTATTGGGAGAGGAGCTTGCAAAGGCAATCGTAAAAGTTTGGCTTGAAACCCCCTTTGACGGTGGCAGACACGAAAGGCGCATCGGTAAGATTTCTCAGATTGAAGAAAACGAATGTGGAGGATAGGGAATGAAACACCTGAAGGCGGTAGACTCGGAGGTCTTTGAAGCTCTTAAGTGTGAGTTTAGAAGGCAGAACGAACACCTTGAGCTCATTGCTTCAGAGAACTTTACAAGCCCTGCCGTTATGGAGGCACAAGGGTCTGTCCTTACCAACAAGTACGCAGAAGGCTACCCCGGTAAGCGTTACTACGGTGGGTGTGAGTGTGTGGACATCGTTGAGAGGATTGCAATTGAGAGGTGTAAGGAGCTCTTCGGCGCTGAGCACGTAAACGTTCAGCCCCATTCTGGTTCTCAGGCCAATCAAGCTGTTTACCTTGCCATCTTAAAGCCCGGTGACACGATACTTTCAATGAACCTTTCCCACGGAGGTCACCTTTCCCACGGTTCTCCCGTTAACATGACGGGTAAGTACTTTAACGTTATCCAGTACGGCGTCAGGAAGGATACCGAGACAATTGACTTTGACCAAGTTTACCGTCTTGCAAAAGAGTATAAGCCCAAGCTTATCATATGCGGTGCTTCTGCCTACCCGAGGGTAATTGACTTTAATAAGTTCAGGGAGATTGCCGACGAGGTCGGTGCTTACCTCTTAGCGGACATAGCTCACATCGCAGGTCTTGTTGTTGCAGGCCTTCATCCCTCTCCCATTGAAGCCTGCCACTTCGTTACGACGACTACCCATAAGACCCTGAGGGGTCCCCGTGGCGGTGTTGTAATGTGCAAGGAGGAGTTTGCAAAAGAAATAGACAAGGCAGTTTTCCCGGGACTTCAGGGTGGTCCTTTAATGCACGTAATTGCTGCAAAGGCCGTTGCCTTCAAGGAGGCTCAGACAGAAGAGTTCAAGGAGTATCAGGAGCAGATCGTTAAGAACGCTAAGGTAATGGCTGAGGAGCTCCAGCGTCAAGGCTTTAGGCTCGTTTCCGGCGGAACTGATAACCACCTTATCCTCGTTGATTTGACGGATAAGGGAATAACCGGTAAGGAAGCTGAGAGAGCTCTCGGCAGAGCTAACATTACTGTAAATAAGAACACCATACCCTTTGACACTCGGAGTCCTTTTGTAACGAGCGGAATAAGGATTGGGACTCCGGCGATAACGACAAGGGGAATCAAAGAGGACGGCGCAAGGAGAATTGCTCAGCTCATAGCAACTGTTCTAAATAACATTAACGACGATTCAGTAATTGAGAAAGTAAAGCAGGAAGTCCTTGAAATCTGCGAGAAGTATCCACTTTACAGGGAAATTGAGAACTTATACTCTTGAACAAAAAAATAAAGGGGCGCTTTAAGCGCCCCTTTCATAGTTATCTACCTTTCTTAGAACTCAGGCATTCCGCCACCGGTCTTTTCTTCCTTCTCAGGAATCTCGGTTACAGTAGCCTCAGTTGTGAGGAGGAGTCCGGCTGCGGATGCAGCGTTCTGGAGAGCTACCCTTTCAACTTTCGTCGGGTCAATGATTCCGGCAGCTACAAGGTCTTGATACTCACCGGTCCTTGCGTTAAAGCCCCAGTTAACGCCCTTCTCGTTGATGAGCTCCTTAACTTTCTCAACAACTACCTGACCGGCGTAGCCGGCGTTATCTGCAATTTGTCTGAGCGGGAATTCAACGGCTTTCTTAACGATTTCTACTCCGTGCCTCTTGCTTACCTCGCCGGCCTCGTCAAGCTTCTTGATGAGTTCGTCAAGCTTCCTCGCTGCTGCAATGAGTGCCGTTCCACCACCGGGAACGATACCCTCTTCAACTGCAGCCCTTGTTGCGTGGAGTGCGTCTTCAACCCTTGCTTTCTTTTCTTTAAGCTTAGCTTCGGTTGCAGCGCCAACCTTGATGATAGCTACGCCACCTGCAAGCTTTGCAAGCCTTCTTGGAGCTTCTCCTTGTCGTACTCGGAAGTAGCCTTTTCAAGCTCGGCCTTGATTTGTTTAATCCTTCCTT
>QNYI01000079.1 GCA_003978805.1 Desulfurobacterium sp. | reverse complement strand
TAATCTCTGAAATTGAGAGGAGGAACGGAATAGAAGCGGTAAAGGTTTGGATAAACCGAGGAAGGCTTAAAGTGGGAGACGACATAATGGTCGTAGTCGTTGCCGGCAGGTTCAGGAAGGATGTTCTCCCTGCCTTTGAGGAGCTCATATCAAGGATAAAAGAGGAAGTAGTCGTGGAAAGGGAGGTGAAATGACAGTTTGCATCTACACGTAACGTAAGCTTTCCGAATCAATCAACAATTCCCACAGAAACAACGTAAATCGGAAATTCAAACTCCGAAAGGGATAAAAATTTTTTAAGGTCAAAATCGTAAAAAGCGCCTACACCGCAGGCCCCAAGCCCCATAGACTCGGCAGAGAGGTAGAGGAGTTCCCCGAGAGCTCCAGCCTCAAGGAGAGCTCCCCGGTACTCCCTGTTTTCCTTGCCAGCAAAATCGTAGGTGAATATAACGTTAACGTTTGCCATCGCTATAAAGGCCTGAGAGAGACACAGGTAGGCGACCTCCCCACTAAAGTCCCCCTCCATTACCGGCCTGAGCTCCCCCTCCTTTACAGTGTAGATACCGTCCTTCACTCCCTCAACGTTTCTAACTTGAAGGTAAAAGCTCGTCTTCGGGAATCCCCAGTCGGCAGGAAAACACTCAAGGGAGGATTCAACAAGGTGTTTAAACCTATTAAAGCCAAGCCTCTTTCCCGTAAAGTTCCTCCTTGATTTCCTCTTTAAAATAGCATCTTTCAAGGGTAAAGAGCCAACCTCGGGGAAGACCGTTTCCGAACTCGGGTAGTCCCTGTAAAACTCACAGGAATTCAAGTTAGCACAAAGGTGGGTGTTGACTATCTCCCGGTCGTAGATGGGTCTTGAAACGACCGGTTCAGAAGCCGGGAAGTTAAAAGTAACCAAGAACTCCTCTCCCCAGTGGAGGGCAGGCTTGTCAACCAGCAGGGCAACAAGGGCGAACTCGTTTTCCCCATCTATACCGAGAAGGCGGTTAAGTTTACCGTCCAAGAACCGATATACAGCGTTACCCCCGAGTCCCAAAGACCTTAGAAAGGTAACGCCGTTTGAAACCATATGTCCCGCATCAAGCAGACAGTAGCGGTAAGCCCTTGTCCCGTACTTCCAAGCGCTCCTTGCGTAGATGGCCGTAACCACGGCAACAACGTTTCCCGGGATTTCTGCACAGAGGGCGGTCTGAAGGAGCTCCCACAGATCCTTCTTCCAGAGGAGTTCCAAGGTGTGGTTAAAAGGCTGGTAGTGGTAGAGACCGTCGGGAAGGGGCGGGATATCTTTAACGAAGAAGTAGAGCTCAAAGGGGTAGAGAGCTCCCGCCGAGGGTGTAGTTCTAAAGAGAAACTCCTCACCGTGAAACACCTTCTTCCTGCTTACTCCGTTCATTGCAAAGGCTAAATCGGAGAGCTCTTGAAGCGAGAGGTTATCCTCAGCTCCCTCACCGCAGAGGCCGTACAGAACATCTAAGGTCTCTCCGATAGAACCTTTAAAGGGCAAGAGGGAGAACCTCTCCACCCCTTTATAGAACTTAAAGGGACTGGGATAGTTAGACCAGTCAAGGTAGTGGGGTCTCCTCACGCTCTCAAAAGTGTGGGCTGTTTTTATGTGATAGTTGAATGAGTTGTTCATCTCTCCTCCCGAAGTCCCATTTTATACTACTTTAAGGTTTCTTTCGCCACCTACAACATCTACATTTAAACGGTAGCAAAGTGGACAGCACTTTTAACCGGAGGAGAGAATGAAGAGGTTACCGGTAGTTTCAATAGTCGGAAGGCCGAATGTCGGTAAATCCTCCCTCTTTAACAGGCTCTTGGAGAAAAAGGTAGCTATCATAGACGACACCCCGGGAGTTACGAGGGACAGGATTATTCAGGAAGCAGACATAGAAGGCCACAGAGTCCTCCTTGTAGACACCGGGGGAGTTGATACCTCGGGAAAAGGCTTTGCTAAGGAAACGACCGAACAGGCGAAAAGAGCTATGGAAGAAGCGGACGTTATCGTCTTCGTCGTTGACGGAAGGGAGGGAATAACTCCCCTTGACGAGGAGGTAGCCAAACTCCTTAGGAAGTGGAAAAAGCCTGTAATAGTAGCCGTTAATAAAGTTGACGAGCCTTTTATGGAAGACCTCGTCTACGACTTCTACAGGCTCGGGTTTGAGGAGGTCATCCCCATCTCTACGATACACAAGATAGGGATTCCGACCTTAAAGGAGAAAATTATTGAAAAGCTCCCAGAGAAGCTAAAGGAGACTGCCAGAAAGGAGCAGGAAAAGGAGGAAAGGAGGGCAAAAGCCGAAAGGTTGATATCTGAAGAGTCCTCTGAGGAGCTCAACCAGCTTATAGACACACTGGAGAAAGGGGAGGAGTATAAACTTGAAGAGGAGGAGAAAGAACCGATAAAAGTGGCCATAGTCGGACGCCCGAATATGGGTAAGTCCACCCTCCTAAACGCATTAGTGGGGGAGGAGAGGGCTATAGTTAGTGATATTCCGGGAACGACAAGGGATGCAATAGACTCCTACGTGAAGATAGGGGATGACGAGTACATCTTCATAGATACCGCCGGCATAAGGAGACGAGGGAAAATTAAGGACATTGAGTACTACTCTTACCTGAGAGCTCTTGACGCCATAGACAGGGCAGATATAGTCGTCCTCCTCGTTGATGCAGAAGAGGGCCCCACCGATAGGGACGCTAAAATTGCAGGTATCGCCTTAGAGAAGTTTAAACCGATAGTCATTGCTGTAAACAAGATTGATAAGCTGAAAAGTCAAAAGGACTGGGAAAACATCCACAGGAAACTTGACCTCACCTTTGACTTTATCCCTTACGCTCCAAGGGTATTCATATCTGCCAAGGAGAAAAAGGGACTTGAAGAACTCCTCAAACAGGTCAAAGACCTCTATAAACAGTATACAAAGAGGGTCACCACCGGAAAGTTCAATAGAGCTCTCGCAGAGCTCATGGAAATCCACCAACCACCGGTTTACAAGAACAAGATCGTGAAGATCTACTACGGAACACAAGTGAAAACGAAACCGCCTACGTTTCTCCTTTTCTCAAACTACCCAGAAGGAATACCCCAATCCTTCAGGCGCTTCTTAGAAAACAGACTCAGGGAAAAGTTTAAGTTCAACAAGATTCCCTTAAGGATTGTCTTCAAGAAGAGGTAAATTCTGAGGCCAAGTTCCGCAGGGAGAGGTAGAGCTCCTTCGCCCTCTCCTGTGCCCTTTTTCTATGATAGTCAACCATCTTGAAGTTCTTCACAAGAACGTTAACGACGGTTTCATCAAGTTTTCCTTCTTCTGCCATTCGTCCTATAATGGCAAGAGTTTCCCTCTCAGAAAGCCCCTTTTTGTAGGGTCTATCCTCCATAAGGGCAGTAAACACATCTGCAACCGCCATTATCCGCGAGCCGAGGGAGAGGTCGTTAGCTTTTAGTCCAAAAGGATAACCGCTACCGTCAAGGGTTTCATGGTGGTAAGAAGCCCACTCCACGATGTTTGAGTCTATTGAGAGTTTTGAGATTATCTTATAGGTAAAGAAAACGTGAGATTTCATGATGCTGTACTCTTCAGGGGTCAACCTTCCCGGCTTTTCAAGGATTTCCTTAGGAATTGCAACCTTCCCGACATCGTGAAGGAGGCCGGCAACTTCTATTTTTTTCAGGTCGGGGGAGGTAAAGTTAAAAAGGGTTGCCAAAGACAGGGCAGTTTGCGCAACGCCGGAAGAGTGAGTAGCAGTAAAAGGACTTTTAAAGTCTATAAGGTAGGCAAGCATCCTTGAAAGATCGTAAAAGGCTTCAAAGGGTAACTTTTGAGAAAAGCTCCTTAGGAGCTCCTCAAGCTTTTCTTTTAAACAGCTCTCGTTTAAAAGCTCAAACCAGAAAGAGTCCTTAGGATTAACTTTTTCAAGGAATATCTTCACGAGTTTTCTGCTAAAAAAGTGTCCGGAAAATTTCCTCAGGTAATCTTCAACTAAACTCCTTAAAGTTGGAATAAAAGCGTAAGGGTTCTTTCCCTGTAGTTTCTCAAGCTTACTGTAAATCAGAGTATCTATCCTGTCAGACAAGTGGAGTATAGAGGAACTGAAAGGTATCTTTTTCTCCCTTTCGGCCTTTGAACAGGCATAGTGATGATACCTGACTATCTTGGCAACCTTAGAAAAATATGGAAACTGCCTTAAAAGTTCGTAACCCACTTCGGCGTGGAAGTGCATACGTTGTCTATCCTTTTCAAGCTCAACGGTTTTAACAAAAGCTATGTCCTCCTGCGTAGAAACCATAAGTAAGCCTATATCGTGAAGGAGGCCGGCAACGAGTATGTTATAAAGGAAGTCTCCGGAGAAACTTATCTCCTTCGCTATGGAATAGGAGATAAGGGCAACTCGGTAGTTATGGTTGTTGAGGAGGGGGTCTACTAAACTGTTCATTGAAGAAACTGCAAGGAGGAACTTGGATATGTCTACCGAGAGCTCCACGCTTTCTCCTTCATTTTAAATTCATACCGATTATACAAATTTAAGTAACCGTAAATTTCCCTGAAGAACTGCCTATCTCTCAGTCCCGGATGAGGGATTTTTAAAAGGGGAGTATCTACCTTCACGTTACCGTACTCAACAATGTCCACGTCCACAACCCGGGGGCCCCACCGAAACGTCCTGTAGCGCCCGACTCTCCTTTCTATCCACTTGAGAAGGTTTAAAAGCTCAAAAGGAGGGTGAAAGGTCTCCACAAGGAGACCGTAGTTTAAAAAGGGTGGTTGCTTCTCCACTCCGAAAGGGGGAGTTTCAAGGATGGGACTCTTTACCAAGATCCTCCCTACGAACTTCCCTATGAGCTCCTCAGCCCTTCTTAAGTTGTCCAAACGGTTTCCGAGGTTAGTCCCGAGGATTAAAACTACTCTCATATCTTCCCTTCAAGCATCTGTATAAGAAGCTTTATGGCTTTCTTTGCCGCCTTCCTCCTCCTGTTGTTCCTCCTTGCCACTTCGTCAGGGTCCTTATCCTCAAAAATGAACCTGAAAACTTCCACTCTGTCACCTACGGAGACACCGATGTAGGTAAGACCTACCGGCTTTTCAGGAGTCCCACCGGAAGGCCCCGCAATCCCGGTAGTAGAAATTGCACACTCAGTTCCCAAAAGCTTCTTCACGCCTATAACCATCTCCTTAGCCGTCTGCTCGCTGACCGCCCCATACTTTAAAAGGGTTTCCGGACTAACGTTCAGAACTTTCATCTTTGCAGTATTATCGTAGGCAACCACCCCTCCCATAAAGTAGGCAGAGCTCCCCGGAACGTTTACAATCCGCGCAGCAACAAGTCCCCCTGTGCAGCTTTCAGCCGTTGAGAGCTTTAGTCCTCTCTTGGCAAGGAGCTCTTTCAGCTTAAACTCAGGTCTCATGCCTTTCCCCACAAGTTATAATTTCAGTCACTATACCATCTTACCCGATTAAAGAAGGAGGTTTCAATGTTCTCCCTACCTGAGCACATAAAGGAAGTCCACGTATACGAGCCGGGGAAACCTGAAGAGGAGCTTAAAAGGGAACTCGGACTAAGGGAAATCGTAAAACTTGCATCCAACGAAAACCCGTTAGGCCCCTGTCCGGCAGCGGTAAGGGCAATCATTGAGGACTTGAAGAACTTAAATAGATACCCCGACGGGAACTCCTACTACTTAAGGAGAGCTCTCGCTGAGCACCTTGGAGTTGAACCGGAAAACGTCTTCGTAGGACTCGGCTCTAACGAGGCCCTTGACATAATCTCAAGAGCGTACCTTCGCCCCGGTAAAAACGCAGTTTACAGTGAGAAATCCTTTGCAGTCTACCCGATCGTCGTTCAGCTTGCCGGAGCAGAGCACAAAGTAGTAAAGGTAAAGGACAACTACTACATGGACTTAAAGGCTCACCTTGACGCAATAGACGAAAACACAGCCGTAGTTTTCCTTGCCAACCCCAACAACCCAACAGGAACGGCCTTTACAAGGATGGAGTTTGAGGCCTTTTTAAAAGATTTCCCCGATGACGTTCTCTTAGTCCTTGATGAGGCTTACTACGAGTACGCCGTTGGAGCAGGTTTTGACATTGAAAACGGCGTAGAGTACATATACGAGAAGAACATCGTTGTAACGAGAACTTTCTCCAAAATCTACGGACTTGCAGGACTTCGCTTAGGCTACGCAGTGGCAAAGAAAGAGATAATTGCCGATATGAACAGGATAAGACAACCTTTCAACGTCACCCGTCCGGCTCAAGTTGCAGGAGTAGCAGCACTTCAGGACAAAGCTTTCATCAAACACTCTCAAGTCGTAAATGAAGAGGGAAAGAAGTACCTCTACGAGCAGTTTGAGAAACTCGGCCTTGAGTACGTGCCGAGCTACGCAAACTTTATCCTCGTTAAAGTGGGATACCCGAGCAGGGAGATCTTTAAACGCCTCCTGCAGAAGGGGGTAATTGTAAGGGCTATGGACGGCTACGGGTTTCCAGACCACATAAGGGTAACTGTAGGAACAATGAGAGAGAATATCTTCTTTATAAAGAAGCTGAAAGA
>QNYI01000150.1 GCA_003978805.1 Desulfurobacterium sp. | reverse complement strand
AGGGGAAGTCTGCTACTGGTTACCTTGCCGTTACCTCGGGGAGTAACACGCTTCAGCTGGGTATTACCTTTACACGGATTAACTACAAGAACGGATTACCCGACTTAGACCAGCAGGACTTTACCGTATCCTACACAAACACCAACGGTTTACTCAAAAACCACGCCTTTACTTTTGGTCTTCACTACATAAGCAGCGACGATGACCTTACCGATGGCGGTTACACCCTCTTCTTTGACGGAACCTACCTCAAGTATCAGGATACCTACCCTTACCTTTTTAGCTGGAGCGCCGGGGTGGGGATCTACTACTCGGCTTACAGCAACACAGTTGATTTTAACGTCCTTCAGCTAAACCCTCACGCCACTTTTAGGCTCTTTTCTGACTACAGGAGGGGAGCTCTCTACACCGACTTGACAGGTTACGGTATCTTTATTGATGAGGAGGAGAAGGTAGGCCTTGACAAGAGTCACTACTACTCGGCTGATGCCGATTTAAGGTACTACTACGGCGGTTTAGACCTTAAACTCGGTGGATGGTTAGGAGAGCAGGTCTTTGCCGTTAAGAACGGAGGGTTTGTCGTTTACAACCTTAAAGAAAAGTATAAAGGTGGCGTTTACGGAGAGTTAGGTTACACCTTTAGAAACGGTCTGAGGGCGTCCCTCAATGTGAGCTACTCCACTTATAAGGAGTCCTTCAGTAGCGACTCTGCAAACCAAACGGTTGTAACCTTTTCCTTAGGATATAGGTTTTAAGGGGAGCTGTCGGCTGTGGGTAGGTTCTTTCTTGTCTCTTTCTTCATTTTCGTTTTCTCTCTTCCCTCTTACTGTATGACCTATCGGCAGATAAGGAGCTCCTACGAGAGCTCCTTCCTTTATGAAAAGAGGGGGGATTACGAGGGAGCTGTAAAGGCCTTGATGCCACTTTACAAGGCCTACCCGGAGGGCTACACGGTTAACTTGCGACTCGGTTGGCTTTACTACCTTATGGGTAAGTATGCCAACTCTATCTACCACTACGAGAAGGCTTTAAAGAGCGTTCCTTCCTCCGTTGAAGCGATGCTTGGACTTTCGCTACCCTACATGGCTCAGGAACGCTGGAAAGAGGTGGAGTCCCTTATGTACCGCATTTTAAAGATAGACTACTACAACTACTACGCTAACTTACGCCTTTCCCTTGCCTTACGAAAGCTCAAGAAGTTCTCAGTTGCCGAAGCTGTTGCAAGGAAAATGCTTGCAATTTACCCTACCGACGTGAACTTCTTAAACGAACTTGCAATTTCCCTTTACCATCAAGGGAAGGAGCTCTACGCAGAGTCCATCTTTAAGGATGTCCTTATCCTTGACCCTGAGAACGTAACTGCGAAGAAGTATTTGGGTCTCCTTAAGAAGGAAAGGAAGGGCAAGGGCGCAGAATCACGCCCTTTTAAGACGTTTTAAGGCCTTAAGACCTATATCTTTTCTAAAGTGCATTCCGTCAAAGTGAACCTTCTCTATTGCCCTGTAGACGTTCTCCCTTGCTTCAGATATGTCCTTACCGAGGGCAGTTACGTTTAAGACTCTACCGCCGTTTGTGACGAGTTTACCCTCTTTTACAGCAGTTCCGGCGTGGAAGATAACAACGTTGTCTAACTTCTCTGCCTCTTCAATTCCCGTGATTTCTTTACCTTTCTCGTACTTACCGGGGTAGCCTTTAGACGCAAGGACAACGCAGATGGCAGTTTCCGGAATCCAAGAAAGTTCATCTAAGAGCTTTCCGTCTATTACGCTGTTAAACACTTCTGTAAGGTCTGTGCTGAGTCTCCTGAGGATAACCTGAGCTTCTGGGTCTCCAAACCTTACGTTAAACTCTAAAACCTTTGGCCCTTCTTCTGTAATCATAAGTCCTGCGTAGAGAATACCCTTAAATGGGTGTCCCTCCTCCTTCATGCCCTTTAGGATTGGCTTAATAACCTTTTCCTGAACCTCTTCCTCCATCTTGGGAGAGAGAACAGGAGCCGGTGAGTAAGCTCCCATTCCTCCTGTATTTGGCCCTCTATCTCCGTCAAATACCTGCTTGTGGTCTTGGGATGTTGCAAGGGGGATGAACCTTTCACCGTCGGTTACTACGAGGTAGGAGGCCTCTTCACCTACTAAACAGTCCTCTATAACGACCTTGTTGCCGGCTTCACCGAAGATTTTCTCTACCATTATCTTGTCAACGGCCTGTAGCGCCTCTTCAACGGTCTTTGCAACTGTAACTCCTTTTCCTGCAGCAAGGCCGTCTGCCTTTACGACTATGGGAGCTCCCTTTTCCCTTATGTAGGCCTTCGCCTCTTCCGGGTTATCAAAGACTCTAAAGTCTGCGGTGGGAACTCCCCACTTTTCCATCATCTCCTTTGCAAAGGCCTTGCTTCCCTCAAGCTGGGCTGCTGCCTTTGTAGGTCCAAAAATCCTGAGACCTCTTTTTTCAAATTCATCAACGATTCCTGCAACTAACGGCGCTTCAGGCCCTACCACCGTTAGGTCTATCTTCTCTCTTTCTGCAAAGTCGGCAATGGCCTTTACGTCCGTTACCGGTATGTTCACGCACTCACCGACTTTTGCTATTCCCGGGTTCCCGGGAGTTCCAAAAACCTTTTTAACAAGGGGACTCTGGGCTAACTTCCATGCAAGGGCGTGTTCCCTTCCACCGGAACCCACTACGAGAACTTTCATTTCCTTTCTCCCCTTTACTCAAATTCCTGCGTTATTATAACAGCATTCCCGACGCTTTTTACAACTATACGGTAACGTTTTTTGCGGATTTTAAAGCTCTCTTTTCCCGCTGTAACCTTCTCTACGTAGATGACAGTTTCCCTGTAAGGCGGAATTCCCCGGTACCTATCAACTGCTCCCTCTCCTGCGTTGTAGGCGGCGAGAGCAAGTTTCCAGTCTTTGTACTTCTTGTAGAGCCTCTTTAAGTACTTTGCTCCGGCATTTAGGTTCTCATCAACGTCAAAAGGGTTCTTTACTCCCAGTTCCTTGGCGGTCTGAGGCATCAATTGGCAGAGTCCCATAGCTCCTTTTGGGGAAACTGCCTGCGGGTTGAAGTTTGACTCGGCTCTAACCAAGTTTAGAAAGAGCTCCTCAGGGATTCCGTACTTCCTTGCGTAGTAGAGGATCTTCTTCTTTATTCCCTTTAACCTATTCTCCTTTGGCCTTTTAAAACGTCTTTCCCCCTCGCCGACGATGTAGATTGTTCCGTCCTTCTCGTAGACCTTTATCCAGCCGTAGGCGTTATGGGTAAAGAGGCTAATTAAGGAGATACATAAGGTTAAAGCTTTCAACCTGTCCATTGAGGATTCTCGCCAAGTTACTTAAGGTTTCTCTTCCTTCCTCTCCCAGCAATTTCTGCAGGAAGCTCCTCTTAGGCTTTACCTCGTAAATCTTGGCCTTAGGCGCCTTTGCAAGTTCCCTTGCGATTTCTACCGCCTTTTCAAAGCTTCCGAGCTCGTCTACGAGACCGATTTCCTTTGCCATTCTGCCGGTGAAGACCCTCCCGTCGGCAATTTCCTTAACTCTTTCTATGGGAAGGTTTCTCCCCTTGGCAACTGCCTCAACAAACTGCATGTAGGAGTCGTTTATGAGAGCCTGAAGGATTTTAACGTCATCTCTGCTTACTTCCTTGAAGGGATTGAGTAAGTCTTTAAACTTTCCGCTCTTTACGGTTACTACCTTTATTCCTAACCTGTCTGCCAGCTCTTTAACGTTGTAAACCTGTAGGATGACGCCGATACTTCCCGTGATTGTTCCCGGGTTGGCGACGATTTTTGTTGCAGGAACGGATATGTAGAGACCGCCGGAGGCAGCTACGCTACCCATTGAGACAACAACGGGTTTTTTCTTAGCTATCTCCTCTACCTTATCGTGGATTTCCTGACATGCGCCGACAACTCCGCCGGGAGAGTTTACCCTGAGGACTATCGCCTTGACGCTTCTGTTCTTTTCAAGCCGATTGAGGAGTTTTACGTAGC
Organism: Desulfurobacterium sp.; assembly: GCA_003978805.1. Lineage (GTDB taxonomy): Bacteria > Aquificota > Aquificia > Desulfurobacteriales > Desulfurobacteriaceae > Phorcysia. Next base: position 2,679 of record QNYI01000150.1, on the reverse strand, counting down.
GGTCAGAGGACTTGATTATCCCCTCAATCCTAACGACTCCTATCTTGTCACCGCTTATCGGAGTTTCCGGCAAAAATGTCGCCCTTGCTATTATGAAGACGATAATTGCAAAGAAGATTACCCCCAGAACCATAAAGAAGGTTCTTATCTTCCCCATTCTAATCTCCGTTTACCTTAAAGTGTTCTTTTACAAATTTATACCGTAATTTTGGGGGAATTTTCTTTAAGAGCTCTCCGTTGTTCTCGTTTCCCTCGGGGAGGGTAAAACCGATGAGATTAGAGAGTTTCTCCATTTTCTTTAACCTTTCTGCCTTTGCAACTACCGAGGCTGCGGCTACTGCCGTGTCTGTCTCTGCCTTAGGAACTACTACGAGTTCTACGTTTGGAAAGCTTTCTCTTAGGATTTCTTCTACTCTCTCACTGAACTTGTCAACTATAACCCGTTTTGTTCTGTATTTTTTTAGGAGCTCTCCAATGAGCTCTTTATAGATATCTTCCAGCATCCTGTTAACGTTGCCGTAGTCCTTGTAGAGCCTGTTGTAGCTTTCGGGCATTAATACCTTTACCCGTCCCCGGCAGTGATTTTTTACCTCTTCCGATAGGGCAAGTAGTTTTTCCTTCCTTAGCTTTTTAGAGTCCTTTACCCCGAGGGAGAGTAGCTTCTTTATGCAGTTTTCGTCGGCGTAGACGCAGGCAACTACTAAGGGTCCTACAAACTCCCCCTTGCCGGCCTCGTCACACCCTATCCTTGGACTTAAGTCAGTTTCTTCAAAGAGGAGGTTTAGGAAGACCTCTTTTAGCTCCTTCCCCCTTTTACCGCCGAAAACAACGCTTCCCGATTCATAAATCGTTACTATCCCTCCGTTTAGGTTTAGACGGTAAAGGGCGTGGGAAGGAGGTTCTTCCCTTTTAGCTCCCACCTTCAGTAGCTCGTTAACGACCTTCTCTATCTCTTCCCTTTTTAGCTTCAAGCTGTTACCTCACGTTAAGTTCAACGCCTATACCGAACTCCACTCCGTAGTAGCTATTGTACTTTGCTTCAAGGTAGTGGCGGTCTGTTAAGAAGTAGCGGAGGCTTCCTCCGTACTCCGGCTTCTGTCCCGTTGTCTCGTAACCGATAAGCTTAAACTTCCGGCCGAGTTTCTTAACTACCGAGAGTTTGGCGACCGTCTCACCGTACTTGGTTATGTAGGGTTCTAAGGTAAAGCTCTCAAGCCCTAAGGTTTGTTTAAACTGTTTCTCTAAGGGCTTTAGGAATGAGGCTGTTGCGTAGTAGGCGATCTGGACTGCCGGGAAGAGTTCTGAGGACTCCTCTATCTGTTCCGGCGATGCTCCCGTCATTATGAGGTTTAGTATCTGTTCCCTCGTAAGGGGCGGGTCTGAGGTTAAGAAGAGCTTCGGCTCTTTGAAACTGCCCCTTATGTTCATGTAGATGTAGTATCCTGAAATGTAACTGCTCGCCAGCAGGTCAATGGTTCCCCTTTCTCTGGCTAAGTTTTCTATTACCCCTGTTCCGTATAGGACTTTAAACTTCTTTCCCATGTAGTCTATAGAACCTTTAAGGACTGAGAAACTTCCGCTTATAACGGCTTTGCCGTTAACAGTTTCCAGCTTGAGTTTGGGGAGGAGCTTTATCTGGAAAACCTGAGACTTTAAAGTTACCGGGTCTACGAAGTTTAAGTCCACCGATAGTTTAACGGGAAGGTTTATGGAGCTCCCGCTTTTTCCCTTCTTACCGTTTTTCTTAAAGAAGACTTTCGTTTTCATCATATTGAACTTTCCGGAGAATTCCCTATTTTTCAACCTTCCGTTACCGGAGATTACGCTCTTCCAAGAGTTAAGTTCCCCTACCGGAACTTCTGAGACGGATACAAAGAGTTCCTCCTGATTGCCGTTGATGACCAGCTGGCCGTCCCCTGCAGAGACTTGTGCGGAGATTCTCTTTAGTTTTCCGTCTATTAGCTCACCCTTCAAGTTCACGAGAGTAAGCTTTTCAAGTATGTAGTCAACCTTTCCTTCAACTCCCTTGGAGGAGATGGTGATAAAGTAGTGGAGCTCCTTGTCGTAGCTAAAGTTTCCTTTCAGAAGGAGGTTCCCCTTTACGTACTTTACTCCTCTCCTTACGTTCTTTAAGTAGAGGAGTCCCTTTACGCCGGCCTCTACGTTTAACCTTCCGCTTATCTTTTTCCCTTCCAGTTTTATCCCGGAAACCTCAATCCAGCCGTCGGTATAGGAGAGTCTACAGCCGGAGATTTCCGGTTCTCCGTTCTTTAACGTTACGTAGATACCTGAGATTGAGAAGAGCCTGTAGAAGTTCTTCGGCCTTACTTCAAATGCAGGGACGGTTATCTGGCCATTTAGGCTACTCAGGTCAAGGTTGATGAGAGATGTTTTCACCGAGACACTTCCTACGGGAGTTTTAAGCTTTAAGCCCCTTAGGATACCCGTTAAGTGGAACTTGTTCCTGTAAGCAAGGAGCCTTAGGGTGCTGTCTTCCCCTTCAAAGGCGAGGTACCCTATGCCTGACGGTTCTTCTATCCTTCCGTTAACTTTAAAGGAGAGGGGAGTTAAAAGGTAAGGGTGGTTGACAGTTACCTCTCCTTTTATTTTGGCCGTTATTAAGTTGAGTTTGCCCGATACAGAAGTTGTAACTTCTCCTGCCAGCGAAATTCCCCCTTT
>QNYI01000065.1 GCA_003978805.1 Desulfurobacterium sp. | reverse complement strand
AGCTCTTAAGGTTATGTCGTCAAGGTTTCCTATGGGTGTTGCAACAACGTAGAGGGTTCCTAACCTATCTGAGCTATGCATTCTACTTCAACCTCTGCTCCTAAAGGTAGGGCGGAAACTTCTACTACAGACCTTGCAGGTTTTACGGGGCAGGGGGAGAGAAATTCCTCATAGATGGCGTTGAAGACCTTGAACTTTCCTATGTCCGTTAAAAAGACGGTAACTTTCAGTATACTGCACTTGCTCGCTCCTGCAGCGTTTAAAATGGCTTCAAGGTTCTTTAAAGCTTGTCTTGCTTGATTTTCAAATCCCTTAACGAGTTCTCCCGTTTTAGGGTCTATGCCGAGCTGGCCAGCGGTAAAGAGTAAGTTCCCCGTCAGGATACCCTGAGAGTAAGCTCCAACCGGTAGGGGAGCTCTGTCCGTTTTAACAACTTTCAACTCTACCTCCTTCTTGAAAAGCTTGAAAGCGTAATCTTGTAATCGTATATTATAAGCTAACATAGTAGACTAAAGAATTCTACTTGTTTTATATTTTAATTTTTGTAAAATAGGAAAATAACCAACTGTAAGGAGGTAAGATGGCTAAACAGAAGGAAGAGATCATCCTTGACGACGAGAGGATTGAGGAAGGGGCTGAGTGTCTAAAAGCCCTTGCGTCTCCAGTAAGGCTGAAGATACTCTTCACCCTCAAGGATAAACCGATGTGCGTAACCGACCTTGAACAGGAGCTCGGCATTTCTCAGTCATCACTCTCCCAGCACCTCAGGACTCTGAGGTATAAGGGGATAGTTGCCAAAACGAGGAAGGGGAATAAAGTATATTACACAATATCCTCAGAGGCTTTTAGGGAGCTCCTCAACATCCTGCCACAGATTGCCTGCTTTAGAGGGTAGTTGATGTTCGGTAAGCTATTTAGGAAGAGGTTTGAAAAGGAGAAACCCCAGTCTCCCGTTCCCAGTGGTCTGTGGGTTAAGTGTGAAAGCTGTAAGGCGCTCCTTTTTAGAGGGGAGCTTGAAAGTAACTTAATGGTCTGTCCTAAGTGCGGTTATCACTTTCCCGTTCCTGCGAGAGAAAGGCTCTACATGCTCTTTGACGGGGGAAACTACGAGGAACTTGACGCTGAGCTCTCTCCTCAGGACATACTCGGTTTTGTTGATAGAAAGCCGTATACCCAGCGTTTAAAAGAGGCACAGGAAAAGACGGGGCTTAAAGACGCCGTTGTGAACGCCAGAGGGAAGGTAGGCGGTAGGGAGGTCCTTGTAAGCTGTTTTGATTTCCGCTTTATGGGCGGAAGTATGGGCTCGGTGGTCGGCGAGAAGGTAACAAGAAACATAGAAAGGGCTGCCGAAGAACGCCTCCCCTTCATCTGCATTACGGCCTCCGGCGGGGCAAGGATGCAGGAAGGGGTCGTTTCCCTTATGCAGATGGCTAAAACTTCGGCAGCCCTTGCACGCCTTGAGGAAAGGGGGGTGCCGTACATCTCCGTCCTGACCCACCCGACGATGGGCGGAGTGTCGGCTAGCTTTGCTTTCCTTGGGGACGTGATAGTGGCAGAGCGGGGAGCTCTGATCGGTTTCGCCGGCCCCCGAGTCATTGAACAAACGATACGCCAGAAACTTCCCAAAGGCTTCCAGAGGGCGGAGTTCCTCTTAGAGCACGGTCTCATAGATATGGTTGTTGAGAGGAATCAGCTTAGAGATACTCTTGCAAAGCTGATTGAGTTGCTTTCTTGAGGAGTAATAGTTGAGTGAGGAGTAAAGAAAGAATAGAAAAACGGATAGAGTTCTGGAGAGAGATGTTTTCATTTTCTTCTAAACTTTTTGTTTTAATATCTTCTGCGTTAGTAGTGGACATAAATACTAAACAGGAGTTATCTTTCATAGATGTAGTAGGAGTTTGTGTTGACTTCTTTTTTCTGATGGGTATGATAATTTCGTTGCTTAAGTGGAATGAATATATAGAGGATTTGTAAAGATGGGAGTTATGATTGTTAATTTGCTTATAGCTGTAATGTTCTTGATTGTAGCTATAAGTATCCTATGGATTGCTCTTAGGGAGAAGAGACAGCATTCCTAAGGAGGAGGGGTTATGGCAAGAAGCGATAAGGCTCACAGGCTTGCGAGGACGATTGTTGCAGACTTTTTCCTCTACAATCAGGATAAGATTGACAGGGGACTTTTAAACGATGATTTCTTTGAGCTTTTGAAAGGGGAGATTGAGGACTCTGTAGCTTTCTTTAAGGAGCATGCAAAGGGGGAAAACGTAGCTATATTTTGGGATACACTTTTTAACAGACTTATGCAGAGAGAGACTAAGCTCATAGAAGGGTAATGAACGAACGGTCTTTTAAGCTTCTTTCCGGAAAGGTTAAGTCTCGGGAAGGCGCTACTGTCTATGGCCTTCCCGGAGCATCAAAAGCTCTGTTGCTTAAGAGGGTAGCTCCCCTCATCGGTACTTTCTTCTTAGTTGTACCGGCGGAAAACTTGGCGGAAGCCTTGGCTGAAGACCTTAGTAGGTTCGGCTTAAAGGCTTTACACGTTCCTGCTTGGGATGTCCCTCCCCTTGATGTTTCCTCCCCCCTCTCCCTTAGCCAGTATAGGCGTTTAAAGGCACTCTACCGCCTTTTAACGGAGAACCTGAGTGTTGTTGTGGTTACTCCAGCTTCCCTTTTCCACAAAGTTCCGTCACCAGATTCCCTAATTGAGAGGGTTGTGGAGCTAAGGGTAGGTAAGGACGTAGATTACTCTTTGCTCCCGTCCCGCCTTATCTCTTCGGGTTACAGGAGGGTAGAGAGTGAACCTGAGGAAGGGGAGTTCTCTGTAAGGGGGGATACCTTAGAGATCGTTACTCCCGAGGGTGAGAGAGCCGTTGTAGAGCTTTTCGGAGATACTGTTGAGAGGATACTTCTAAACGGTGCGGAAGTTGACACTTTCACGGTTGTTCCCCTTTTAGAGCTCCCTCAGGATAGGGAAAAGCTTGAAAGGTTAGAGGAGCTCTACCCGGAGGTTGTTGAGAGGCACCTTCTCCTTGGGGAGATAAGTGGGGCGGAGAAGTTGCTTCCCGAAGTTGTTGAGCTTGTCCCGATGACCGAGTACACGGGGGAGCTCCCCTTTGTCCTGATTGAGCCAGACCAAGTAAGAACTGCCGGAGAGGCTTTCCTCTCGCAGGTAAAAGAAAACTACGAGATCCTGAAAAGAGAAGGAGTTCCTTCCTCAAGGCCTGAGGATTTCGTCTGTGAGATAGGTATGACACCACTTTTCTCAATCTATGATAAGCCGATTAAGGGCGGGATTGACTTCGGAGTTTCTCCCTTGCCGGACGTGAACGAGGAGAACGTAGGGGAGCTCTTAAAGTCCCTCGTCGGCTTTAAAGTGCACTTCGTCTACACAGCGGAGACCCTAAAGGCAGAAGCTAAGAGGTTAGCCGAGAGGCTGGGAGTTAAGGTTTCCTTTGAAAGGGGAATCTCCTCTGGGAGCTTTAAGGACGTTGAAGAGAAGTTAGCCTTTCTATCTGAGTCTGAGTTTATCCTTGAAGTAAGGCAGAAGGACGACATAACCACTCTTGAACCGGGAACTCTTGTTGTTCACCGGGACTACGGAATAGGCATCTTCAGGGGGATTACGAGTAGGAATCTGGGAGGGAAAACCTACGACTTTATAGAGATTGAGTATGCCGGAGGGGAGAAACTCTACGCTCCCTTTACCCAGATTGACAGGATTTACAGGTATACGGGCTACAGAGGCAAATCTCCAAAGCTTGATAGGCTCGGCGGAACCTCTTGGAAGAACCTTGAAAGGAAGATAAAGGCCTCTTTAGTGAAGTTTGCAAAAGAACTTGCAGAGCTCTACAAGGAGAGGAAAACGGCAAAGGGAGAAAAGTTAATCGGCGATGAGAACCTTATCAGGGAGTTTGAAAGGCGTTTCCCCTACAAACTGACTCCAGGTCAAGCCAAGGCCATAAAGGAAGTCTATAGGGATATGGAGTCGGATAAGCCTATGGACAGACTCATATGTGGTGACGTGGGCTTTGGGAAAACGGAAGTTGCGATGAGAGCTGCCATGAAGGCGGTCTCTGCCGGAAAACAGGTAGCAGTTATCGCTCCGACCACAGTCTTGGTAGACCAGCACTACAGGACTTTCAAGAAGAGGTTTAAGGGGTTTCCCGTTAACGTAGAGATGATTTCCCGATTTAAGACGAAAAAAGAGCAGAAAGAGATCCTTGAAAGGCTCAAGAAAGGGGAAATTGACATAATAATCGGTACTCACAGGCTAACGCAGGACGATGTAGAGTTTAAGGATCTGGGACTTTTAATAATTGACGAGGAGCACAGGTTCGGCGTTAGGACTAAGGAAAAGCTTACAAAGATGAAAAAGAACCTTGATGTCCTCTACCTCTCTGCCACTCCCATCCCGAGAACCCTCTACTCTGCGCTTTCGGGATTTAGGGACATCTCCCTCATAGAGACTCCTCCAGCCGGAAGGAGGGGAACAAAGGTAGTTGTTGCAAGGTATTCGGACAGGATTTTAAAAACTGCCATAGAGAGGGAACTTGAAAGGGGAGGACAGGTATTTATCGTCCAGAACGACATAGACGAGCTTGAGCCTTTAAAGGAAAAGGTGAAGGGGATGTTCCCTGACGTTTCTGTTGAGACTGTTCACGGCCAGATGAAGGCCGACAGGATAGAGAGGATTATGCACAGTTTCTTTGAAGGTAGAGTTCAGGTTCTTGTGGCAACTTCCATTGTTGAGTCGGGGCTTGATGTTCCGTCGGCCAACACCCTCATCGTCATAGGGGCGGAAAGGTTTGGACTTTCTCAGCTCTACCAGCTTAAAGGAAGGGTTGGAAGGGGAATAGAGAAAGGATACTGCTACCTTCTCACTTCTCCCAACGCAAAACTCACCTCTGAGGCAGTTAAACGTCTTGAGGCTATGAAGAAGCTTTCCCCACTTGGAGGGGGCTTCCAGCTTGCACTGAAAGACCTTGAAATAAGGGGAGCCGGAACGCTCCTTGGACCAAAGCAGAGCGGTTTTGTGAATACGGTTGGCCTTGACCTCTACTTAAAGCTATTTGAGGAAGTTGCCAAGGAGAAGGAGGAGGAAGACGTCAAAATTAACATCCCGGTAGAGGCCTTTATCCCGGAGGACTACGTAGAGGATACGAAGGAAAGGCTGAGGATTTACGGGGAGCTCTCAAGGACTGAGAACCCGGAGGAGTTACTTAAAGAGCTTGAGAAGGTTCACGGCTACTTGCCCGATCCCCTTGTGAACATGTTTAAAGTTATGAAGGTGAAGAAGTTGGCGAAGGAGCTCGGCATAAAGGAAATTAGCATGACGCCTTCGGGTAAGGCGGTATTTACTTTCGGTGATGAGCCGACTGTATCTCCTAAAAGGCTTGTGGAATTCGTGAAAGAAAGGGGAGCTACCTTCACTCCTGATAGGAAGCTCTACGTTGATGCAGGTGACTTAGAAGGACTCCTTAAAGTCCTTGAGGAATTGTCTAAATAACTTATAATTCGCTAACCGTTTTAGAGAGGTAGAAAGGATGAGGAGAGGGCTTTTAGTTTCGTTGGCTTTACTTTTTTCTTTAACCGTTCCTCTAGTCTCTATAGGGGCTCAGGAGGTAAAGGCTAAGAGCGTAAAAGTTGACAGGAGGACGAAAAAGGAGCTCTTTTTGGCCCTCAGGAAGGGGGACTTAGAGAAGGTAAAGGAGCTCATAAACGGCGGGGTTCCCGTTGATATTAGGAACAAGTTTGGTCAAACGCCGCTGTTTTACGCTGCCGACTCAGATAACCTTGAACTTGCAAAGTTCCTGATTGACCACGGCGCGAACATAGAAGCTAAGGACTACTACGGTTTAACTCCCCTCCATCAAGCGGTAATAAGGGGTAGCTACAGGGTTGCTAAGCTTCTAATAGAGAGGGGAGCCAACGTTGAAGCAACGGATAAATACGGCTATACGCCTTTACACCTTGCGGCTATCTACAACAGGGTGAAGACTGCAAAACTCCTTATAAGCAAGGGAGCTAACGTTAACGCTAAGGACAGCTTTGGGAACACGCCTCTTCACTACTGCGCCACTACAAAAGGAACTTATCAGGTGGCTAAGGTGTTACTTGAGAACGGAGCCGACCCAACGATAAAGAACAGTAGAGGTAAAACCCCCCTTGAACTGGCCAACGAGGTGAAGAACTTCCGGATTTCAAGGTTGATTGTTAAATACATGGAGAAAAGAGGTAGAGTATGAGCGTGAAGAAGTTGGTAGCTTCGGGACTCGTCTTCCTTGGGTGTTTACTTTCTGTTTCAAACGCCGGAGCGAAGGAGGTAACGATACTCATTAACGGCGTTCCGGTGAAGGAGCTCTACGTAGACAGCGAAGGTAGGCTATACCTTACACCGGGAGCCGGCAGGAAGCCGGTAAAGATAGAGATCCCTGCGCTCAAAGGAGAGCCTTTAGCCTCTGAGAGTAAGAGGATAAAGATCGGCGGAAAGGCGTATATCCACTGGGACTACAACATGTCGGGCGACCAAGAGAAGAACGCCTTTAAGATTACGAGGAACTACCTTGAAGTTCGTGGATACTTTAGCGATAAAAACTACTTTAGAACGACCTTAGACGTTAAACAGGACGCAAATGTGGATAGGGGCTCATACGTTGTAAGGCTCAAGTACGCTTACGTTTACTTTCACGACGTTCTCCCGCATACGGGTGTTGAGATCGGTA
>QNYI01000153.1 GCA_003978805.1 Desulfurobacterium sp. | reverse complement strand
CCGGGGTTAACCTCAGCCGAAAGGAGAGCAGTAGTTGGCGATGTCAATCACTTCAACGTTTTCGGAGTCGCAGTAGGGACACTTTATTTCCATCAGTTGTAAAGGCGTGTAGATAACCTCCTCAAACTCCGCACCGCACTCCTTGCAGTGAAAGATGTAGATTTGCATCTATACCTCCGGGTTTGTGGATTTCTGCTAACTTAACAATTTAAGAGCCTTGCAGGTTTTAAGGCAATTGTTAAGATAGTAGAAAAGACTAAATTTCCTCTGGGTAACCTGAAGTCTTTGGAGCTCTCAAAAAAAGGCACTGGAGGTGCTGTTTGAGGGCGTCGGGGGACAGGAAGAGGATGAAGGTAAGGATAGATGGGAAACTTCAAGAAGTTGAGCTCAGTAACACAGATATAGGTTCAACCTCTTCACTACTAAGGCTCATAGAGTTTTGCTATCTCTTCCCCGAGCGTTCCATAAAGTACGTGGAAAAGGACGGGGAAGTCCTTCACCCGACAAAGGTTGATGAGGTAAAGGACATTGCGGAGATAAACATCGTTACAGAGCCTTCTATAAACATGGCGAGAAAGCAGATAGAGCTTGCTCTTGCTGCCCTTGATGCTATGATAGCCACCATAGATAAGATAGTGAAGGACTGGGATACTAAGGGGGAGATTGCGAAGCTCTACCTCCATAACCTCCTTGACTCCCTTGACTGGACGGTAAAGCTTGTAGAGACCGGGTCAAGGATACTGCCTATTTATGATGGTATTGACGAGGCCATAGCCCGCCTTGAAGACGCCGTTTTTAAGCTGGATGACCTTATGTACGAGGGGAAGGAGGAGGAAGCCCTCCAGCTCCTTATGGGTGAGTTCCCCAGAGCTGTTGAAGAGTGGAGGGATTTCTTGAAGGGAATGGTAAGATTTATAAAGAATGCTCCGGGAGAGATTCACTAATGGATTACTTTGTGGCCTTTGTCCTCGGCCTTATCGTCGGTAGTTTCCTAAATGTCTGTATATACCGCATCCCGAAGGGGAAGTCGGTGGTAACCCCTCCATCCTCCTGTCCCTCCTGTGGAGAAAGAATCAAATGGTATGACAATGTTCCGCTTCTCAGTTACTTTCTGCTAAAGGGTAGATGTAGGTACTGTGGTGAGAGGATACCTTTGAGGTATCCTCTTGTGGAGCTCCTAACTGCCGTTTTGACCTTAGGAGTTGTTTGGCGTTTCGGGTTTTCCCTTTCCTCTCTCTACTACCTCCTTCTTACTTACGTCCTAGTAGTAATTTCCTTCATAGACCTTGACACGATGCTCGTTCCCGTCAAGCTCTGCTACTTTACTATGCTTTCAGGTATTCTGTTCTCCTTCTTTATTCCCGAAGTTAGCCTTAAAGATTCTGTCTTAGGAGCTTCTTTCGGAGCCGGCCTAATACTCTTTATCATAGAGACTTACGCTGTCTTTACCGGCAAAGAGGGGATGGGATACGGCGACGCCAACATTATGGCGGTGGTGGGAGCCTTCGTCGGCTGGCAGAAGGTTCTCCTTGCTCTATTTATCGCCTCTTTTGTCGGTTCTCTTGTCGGTATCGGTTATATCCTCTTAAAAGGTAAAAACTTAAAGGCAGCAATACCCTTTGGTCCCTTCCTTTCAATCGGAGGTTACGCGACCGTTATTTTCGGGGACAAACTCCTTGAGTGGTACTTTGGAGGTCTTGCTTAATGTTCCTTAAAAAGGTAGAGCACGGGCTAACAAGGGCAGCTGAGTTTTTCCTGATTGCCATAACTGTAGCTCTCCTCTTTATCTCAGTTATTTTGTTCGTTGAGTTCCTCTTTATGTCTCCCCACCTCTTCCACTTGGAGGAGATAGTCTTCTCCGGTCACCTAAAGGATTCGGCTAAGAGCCTTAAAGAGATTATCTCTCCCCTCCTCATGTTCGTTATCGTTGTGGAGCTCATTATCATGCTCGTTAAGCACCAGCCGAGGATAGTCTTTGACGTTCTCCTCATAGCTATAGCGAGGGAGATAATCATTGCCGGTCATAACTTTAAGGACGTCTTTCTCGGGACTATTTCGCTTCTCATTCTCTTCTTCGTGAGGAAGTTCCTTACCCTTAAGACCATTCCTCCCGGAACTGCCGTTATTATTGACCCTTACATAACGATTGAGTCCCTTAACGAGATGCTTGACGTTCACATACCCTTTGAGGAGGACAAGTACTTGGTTGACCTCATAGAGAGGGTTGCAGAGGAGAGGAGGATAGTCCTTAAGAAGAAAAAGGTGATTGACATTGCCAACGTCAAGGTAGAGATACTTGACGTTGACGAAAGGGGCAAGCCAGTCCTTGTAAGAGTAATGAAGACTGCGTGAGAGGGAGATGTTAACTGTTGCAGTTGACCTTTCTCTACCGGAGGGAAGCGTTGCAGTAGGGGTTGACGGGGAGCTCCTTTCTTTGGCCTCGTGGGGCATCCCTAAGAAGCACGCTGAGAGGGTCTTTGTTGAGCTGGACAGGTGCTTAGAGGCTGTAGGGTTTTCAAGGAGTGATGTAGAAAGGGTTATCGTTACTTCCGGCCCCGGTTCCTTTACCGGTGTAAGGCTCTCTGTAACGGTTGGAAAGGCTTTTAGCGTTTGTGGAGTTCCAGTTTTCTCCGTTCCTACCCTTAAGGCCATGTCCTTCGGTTTAGAGTCCCTCGGGTTCTCGGTAGTTCCCCTTTTCCCCGGAAGGAGGGGACGATTTTACGCCCTTATAGGAGAGGAGCAGTTTGACATAGGTGAAGAGGAGCTCCTTAGACGTCTTGGCCGTCTGAAAGAGCCTTTAATCCTTTATAAGGGAGAAGTTCCCCAGAGCCTACTTGAAAGGTTTAAGTGTCTTAAAGACCTTACTCCCCTTGCAGTAAAGCTTTTAAACCTGCCGAAAGGTGAGCTGGAGCCTTTAACGTTTAACTACGTCAGAGACCACGATGCGAAGCCTTCTTGTAAGGGAGTTTAGAGAGGAGGATTTGAGTAGTATACTTAAGATAGAGGAGGAATCTTTCAGTGACCCTTGGAGTGAGGGGAGTTTCCTGAAAGAGGCAGAATTACCCTTTAGCCGTTTTCTCGTTGCTGAAGAGGGCGGGAAAGTTGTGGGCTACCTGATAGCGTGGGTAATTGGTAAAACCTGTGATATCAACAAAATTGCCGTCCTTCCCTCTTTCAGAAGGAGGGGAGTCGGGAAGGAGCTCCTTAAGAAGCTCCTTGAGGTTCTTAAGGAGGAGGGGGTAGAGGAGGTCTTCTTAGAGGTGAGGGAGTCAAACGTTCCTGCAATTAAACTTTACGAAAGTTTAGGTTTTAGGAGGATCGGTTTAAGGGAAGGGTACTACGGGAACGAGAATGCTCTTGTCTTTTTAAAAACCTTTTAAGGAGGAAGTTATGCTTAGGGACGAGAACCTAAAAGCCCTTGCAAGGGAGAAGTTTCACCACTTTAAAACCCTTGAGAAGAAACATCAGGAGCTTGACGACATCATAGACAAGATGGAGAGGAAGGCAGTCCTCACTCCGCAGGAGGAGATAGAGCTTGATAGGCTCAAAAAAGAGAGGTTACGCCTCAGGGATGAGATGATGCTTCTTATGAAGAAAGCGAAGGAGGAAGCTGAGAATGAGAAGTGATGTCCTCAGGGAGTTTGAGAAGCTTCCTGCCAGAGCTCTCATGATGGCCACAGGCCTACAGAAGAAGGACATTGACAAACCTCTCATCGGTATCATCTCAAGCTGGACAGACCTTGTCCCCGGCCATGCTGACATGTTCTCCCTTGAAAGGTTCATAGAGCGGGGTATTGCCGCTGCCGGCGGGACTCCTTTCGTGGTTCGCGTCCCGGCCGTCTGTGACGGTATTGCCATGGGACACGAGGGGATGAGGTTCTCCCTTCCGCTAAGGGAGCTCATTGCAGATGCCGTTGAGGATGTCGTCACTGCCCACTGCCTTGACGGCGTTGTTCTCCTTACGGCCTGCGATAAGATAACTCCCGGGATGCTTATGGGAGTTGCCCGGCTGAACATACCCGCCATTGTCGTGACTGCGGGCCCGATGCTTGCCGGAAGGAGGGGGAGAGAGAGGTTAGACCTTGTCACCCATACCTTTGAAGCTATCGGGAGGTATAAGGCAGGGGAGATCTCTTTAAAGGATCTCTTAGAACTTGAGGCATCAGCCTGTCCCTCTTCCGGTTCCTGTCAAGGGATGTTTACGGCCAACACGATGGCCTGCTTGACAGAAGCCCTCGGTCTCTCACTTCCCTTCTGCGGGACATCTCCGGCACCCCTTGCCGAGAAAAAACGGATAGCCGAGGCTTCAGGGGAGAAAATTGTTGAGCTCGTTAAAAAGGGCATAAAGGCAAGGGACATCCTTACTCCGGCAGCTTTTAGGAACGCGATAAGGGTTGACCTTGCCCTCGGAGGTTCTACAAACACCGTTCTCCACCTTCCGGCGATTGCCCACGAGGCAGGCGTTCCCTTTGAGATAAAGCTCTTTGACGAGCTTTCCCGAGAAACGCCGAAGATCTGCTCAATGAGGCCGGGAGGTAAGTACCTTATGGAAGACCTCCACTACGCCGGTGGGATTCCGGGGGTCTTGAAGAGACTCTACGACAGCCTTGAGAGTAACCCTACCGTCCTCGGCGTGGACATAAAAGAGATAGCCGCTTCTGCCGTTGTGTGGGATGAGGATGTAATAAGGCCTGTAAACAACCCTTACAGTCCTGAGGGGGGAATCGCTATCCTCTACGGGAACCTCGCTCCTGACGGTGCCGTTGTTAAGCAGGGGGCGGTTTCGGACAGGATGAAGGTCTTTACCGGAACTGCCAGAGTTTTTGACTGTGAAGAGGACGCAATGAAGGCCGTCATGAACGGCCGGATAAAGGCCGGCGACGTTATCGTTATCAGGTACGAGGGACCAAAAGGTGGTCCCGGGATGAGGGAGATGCTTGCTGTCACGGCGGCCGTTATGGGAATGGGTCTTGGTGAGTCCGTTGCTCTCATTACGGACGGTCGCTTCTCGGGGGGAACTCACGGTCCCTGTATAGGACACATATCTCCCGAGGCTGCGGAGGGAGGTCCCATAGGGGTTGTGAAGGACGGCGATAAGATCCACATAAACATCCCTGAGAGGAAGTTAGCGCTCCTTGTTCCTGAAGAGGAACTGAGGGAAAGGCTTAAGAACTTTAAGCCGAAACAGAAAGAGGTTCGTTCAAAGCTCCTCAGGAAGTACGCAAAGCTCGTTACATCTGCGGCAAAGGGAGCTATTCAGGAGGTCTAAAAACTTTGGGGGCTGGTTTCTCCGGCCCCGCTTAAAACTTTTATTGCTTTTGGTGAGAGCTTAAAGACCCTTGATATGAAGATTTCTTCTCCGTCGGTAAACGTAGAGACTTCCCCCTGCTTTGATAGTTCAAGAACCGCCAGAAAGTAGGTGATGGCCTCCAGTTTACAGGAGCTCCTTTTAATAAGCTCAGAGAAAGGGAGTAAGTACTTCTCTTTCATTAAGTACCTTATCTCCTCCACCTTGTCGGGAATCTTGAAGGACTCTGCTGAGAGCTCTATGCCTACTTTTATCCTCGTTGTTTGTTCTTTTGAGAGGAGGTTCTGGAGAGCTCTCCTTAAGTCTTCGGCTGTGTTTGCAATTTTTACCTTATCCTGAAACTGAAATATGAGCTCGGAAGGGTCGTGAGGGTAGTATTTAAGAGCCTTATCCTCTAACTTTTCCAGCTCCTTCGCTGCCTTTTTTGATTTTAAGTACTCCTCTATTATCTGAACGAGCTCCTTTCTCGGGTCTTTACTTTCTTCTCGGGGGATAAGGTACTCAGACTTTATCCTCGCAAGGATTGCAGCCATAAGGAGGAACTCGGAGGCAAGGGGGATGTTGAGCTCCTGCATGGTGTAGATGTAGTTCAGGAACTCCTCGGTAATCTCGGCGATGGGGATATCGTAAATACTTACTTCCCTCTTCTTTATGAGGTAAACCAGCAGGTCAAGGGGACCCTCAAAAACTTCCGTTTCTACCTTTATGTTCATCTACGCCAATTAACCCCTTATTGCCGTAATGAGGTTGGCAAACTCCGCTGTTAAGAGTTCAAGGACGTCGTCAATAGAAATGAGCCCTAAAAGTTTACCTTCTCTATCCACAACTACCAGCCTCCTGACGGCGGCGTCCCTAAAGGTCTTTGTAAGCTCAAAGAAGCTGGCATCGTCCCTTATCGTTATGGGATCCCTCGTCATTACCTCTCTTACCTGCGTTGTTGTCGGGTCTTTACCGGCTCCGACCACCCTGATGGCTATGTCCCTGTCCGTTATGATTCCTGCCGGCCTGTCGCCGTCAAGGACGACGAGACTTCCCACCATCTTATCTTTCATTCTTTGGGCGGCGAGCATAACGGTGTCGTCTGGCTCTACCGTTACGACTTTCCTTTGGATGAGATCCCTCACAGGCATGGTAACTCCCTCCGTGAATTTTTTACCCTCATTTCTCAATTTAAACTCACGGAGGGAGTTTGTGAACCTTAGCTTTTGGCTATTCCTTTAAGGATGAGGATGAACTTAGGATGGTTTATGTTGTACATCGTCGGGAACTTCTGGTAGATGGGGCCTGCGTAGATGACCGAACCGTTTTCCTTGACTTCTACGAGGATTGCTGGGTTGTTAGGCTCGTTTGAGGCAGAAGTGTACCCGTTGTCAAGAACCAAGTGGGGAACGATGTAGAGGACTTTTATCTCAAGGCCGTCAAACGTAATTGTTGCTCCTTTG
>QNYI01000163.1 GCA_003978805.1 Desulfurobacterium sp. | reverse complement strand
AAGGTGAAGTAAGGCGTTCCGCTCTTTTCGGCTATCTCCTCAATGAGGGAGTAGATGGGGGCGTCGTGACCACACCTAAAGGAGGATAAGTCCAGTATTGCAATATTTGGGTGGCCTGCAGCGTAAAGAGCTCCCCAGACCTTTCTGTTCGTGTTCTCGCTGTAGGATTTCTTCCAGACGTCGCTAATTGAGAATGGGTCTCTTCCCTTAAAGACCTTTTTTAAGAACTCCTCTTTTAGTGGTAGTGAGTCTATCGTCAGTATTGGGTAGCCTCTCTTTTGGAGCTCCTCCGTTATTCCGTGGTTAATTCCGGGGTCGTTGTGGTACGGTCTTCCGAGAACTAAAATGGCGATTCTGTTTTCAAGTTCAACTTTCCTTAAGATTTTCTCTCCGAGCTTCCTTAACTCCTCCTGATACTGGGAGAGAGCTCTAAATCCCTCTCTTATGGCCTTTCTATTCTCCTCTCTTGTCAGCTCAAGGAGCTCCTTAAAGGCCGTGTACATTTCGTACTCAAGGAGCTCTTCGTCGTGAAAGTGGAGTATCGGGTCAAGGAAAGTGATTCCATTTTCCTTAAAAACGTCCTCTTCTTTTGTGAGGACGGCCTTTACAGAGATTGGTGTTCCTGTAACTGTCGGACAGGCGTGGGAGGCTTCACTGTCTTTAAACATGCCCTTTAGCGTTGCAACTTTTGGGAGGAATATGACGTCCGGCTTTTTCTTTAAGAGGTTTCTAAGGTGGGCAAGGACTACTTTGCTCGGGAAGCAGGGGTCAACAGCTCCTCCCCGGAGCTCCTCCATCACCATCTTCTCCGAGGTAAAATCGGAGAAAACGAACTTTTCAACTCCGAGGGACTCAAGGTATCCCCTGAAAAAGGGTGCAAGGGCGTAAAAGTTAAGAACTCTCGGGATTCCGAACTTTAACTTTTTCCTCTTTTCAATGGGGTCTTTTTTCCAGAAAAAGAGGAATTTCCTCTCCGAGTAGACTTTTTCCACAGGATAGCTTTCAAAAACTTTCTTTGCAGATATCTCCTGAAGGTTGGGATTTTCTTCCTTTATTCTGTTTAGTTTCTTTACGACCTCCTTTACTGCTGAGATGTCCTCTGCCGACCCCTTTTCACAGGGAGCTATAATGTAGGTCTTTTTCCCTGTCCTCGTTTCAACGTAGATGAAAGTTCTCAGGCACCTGTTCGTGCAGTAGTTACAGCGGGTAGTCTCGTCGCTCTTTATCTTGAAGTTGAGGTTTAAGAGGGAGTCTATCCCGATGAAAGAGCTCTTTCCTTTGTAGTTCTTCATTGCCTCAACGGCGGCACCGAAAGCTCCCGCTTCTCCGGCTATTGGGTGGACGAGTATTTCGGCTTCGGGAACTCTCTCTTTTATAAAATCGTACTGGGCTTTTACTGCTGCCAAGTTCTTCTGAGTCCCTCCCTGCAGTAGGAACCGCTTCCCCAGTTTTCTTAAGTTCGGCTCTTTTACGACGTAGAGCCAGATGTTCTTAGGTAAGACTTTCGCAAGCCCTGCCATTATCTCGTGGGGGTCCCAGCCGAGACGCTGAAAGTTAACGATATCCTGCTCTAAAAAGACAGCACAGCCAAAGTTGAAGCGGGGAACGAACTCTGCCTTGAAGGCTACCTCTGCAAACTCTTCAACCTTGTAGCCGAACCTTTCTGCCGTTGACTGGAGAAAGTAGCCGTTCCCTGCCGAGCACTGGGTATTAAGCTTAAAGTCCTTAACCCTGCCTCCCTTTAGAATCATTACCTTAATGTCCTGTCCTCCAACGTCAACTATTACGTCAACGTCCTTGAAGAAGTGCTTTGCCGAAATCGTATGTGCTACCGTCTCAACTACCGCTACGTCTGCTCCTATGGTCTCTTTCAGCATATCCTTGGCGTAACCTGTGACTCCTACGGAGAGGATCTCTAAGAGAGCTCCGTCCTTTTCTACCTGTTCCTTCAATTTCCCAACTACTTTTTTGACGTCCTTTAGAGGGTTGCCGGTGGAAAGGGTGTAGGCGGTAGCGAGAAGCTCACCGTCTTCGTTTATGAGAACCGCTTTCGTTGATGTAGAACCTCCGTCAATCCCGAGGAAAGCTCTTACTTTTTCACCTTCTTTAAACTTCTTTGGCCGAAAGGGCTTTACGGCGTATTTTCTCTTGAACTCTTCAATATCCTCGCCGGGCTTTATGAGTCCCCTCTCCCCTGTTCTTGCCTTTAAGACCGCTACGGAACGCCTGCTGAAGGCGAGTAATCCATCCTTACCCTTATAGGGACTTTCCTCAAACTCTGAAAAAAGAGCGCTGCCGATTGCGGCAAAGTACTGGGAGTTTTCGGGGAGGAGGACGGAGCGTTCGTTGTACTCTATGCCTTTTTCTTCCCAGAGTTTTTGAAGGTGGTAACGCCAGCACTCTACAAGTGCCGGAAAGAATGTGTTTGGCCCACCGAGGAGGATAACGGTGGGTTTTAGAGTGTTTCCCCTCGTTAAAACGGCAAGGTTCTGGATTACTATTGCGTTAAAGAGGGATATGAGGAGCTCCTCTGCCGGAACTCCCGCCTTCTGGAGGCTGTTTATGTCCGTTTCTGCAAAGACTCCGCACTTTGCCGCTACCGGGTGAACCTTTGAAGGGTCAAATCTAACGGAGGTTGCTACCTCCAGAGGAACCTTCAGCTTTGCTATTATCCTGTCAATCGTTGCTCCCGTTCCTCCGGCGCACTTATCGTTCATTGTGGTAATCTTTTTCCTGAAGTTTCCGGTGTTTACCCAGAAGATCATCTTCGCGTCCTGTCCGCCGAGCTCAACGGCAGAGTTTACTTCCGGGTAAAACCTCTCAACTGCTAAGCTTACTGCGTTGACCTCCTGAATGAACCTGACGCCGAGAGCTCTCGCTAAGTCACCTCCTCCGCTTCCCGTCATAAATAGGTGGAACTCTCTGCCTGCGATTTCTTCAAACTTTTCAAGGAGGGCTAAAACCTTCTGTGCTTGGCGGGCTTCGTGCCTTTCGTAGTGTTCAAAGAGGATGTTGCCCCTGTCGTCAAGGAGGACACCCTTGACGGTTGTTGAGCCGACGTCTATACCGGCTTTAAACATTATCTCTCCGAAGTTAGTTTAATAGAAATTTAATGTTTGAATGGTAAAATTTTCAAATCGGGAGGAAGGTTATGAGGAAGCTTACTTTTGTTGCTCTTTTCTTGCTGGCGTCCTGCGCCTCTCAGGAGAGGGAAGTTAAAATTAACGCCCTTGAGGCAAGGTTACGGGTGCTTGAGGTAAGACAGTCTGAGCTTGAAAAAGAGCTAAAGACCCTTGAGGAGAAGCACCTTGCAGTTAAGGAGGAAGTTCCAAAGCTGAAAGTTTCTATTACTTCTTTAAGGCAGAGGTTATCTGAAATTGAAGACTCCTTAAAGGAGCTTGAAGGAGAGGTTGAGAGGAAGGATGTAGCCTTTGACAGCTTGAAAGGGGAGCTCCAGACCGCCGTCGGTCGCCTTAAAAGTTACACCGATGGCAAGGTGAATGAGCTAAAGAGACAGCTTGAGGCAGAGTTAGAAGTCCTCCGTTCACAGGTCTTAGGACTAAAAGAAGAGCTTTCCGGAAAGCTTGTAGAGCTTGATAAGAAAATCCTTGAGCTTAAAAAGCGCCTTAGTAGATTAAGGATTCCCTCGGTAAGGATTGAAAGGGTGAAGCCTGAGAGGTAACATTTTTATCCTAAAAGACCTCTTTCAGGTTATACTCAATTTCTAACTGAAAGCTTATGGTTCTATTCTTAACGCTTTCGGGGATCGGCGGAAATTGAGCCTTCTCTATCGCCATACAGGTAGCCTTTGTTAGGATTTGGCTTTCTCCTTTTACAGGTTTACAGCTTAAGACCTTTCCCTGCCTGTTAAGGGTAAACTTTACCTCAACGATTCCTTCTTCTCCCTTCTCTATGGCCTCTAAGGGGTAGAAGATTTCCTCCTCTACGGCAGATTTTACCGCTTCAATGTAACTTATCGGAAGGTTACCCGTAAGGGGTTTTAAACCTCCCGGTTTTCTATTTTCTCTTTCTTCCTTTTTTTTCTCCTTCCGACTTTCTGGAAGTTTTTTCCTAGGTTTCTTTGCCTCTACCTTGGGGTTACTTTTTTTAGGAGGTGTGGGAAGTCGCTTCTTCTTTACTGGTTGACCTACCTCTCTTTTTACGGTCATCGTCCTCTTTCTGGGGTTTAGGAGTGAAATTTTTATAACCTTCTTAACTTCCCTTTTAGGGGGTTTTATAGCGTCCTTTGACAGCAGGAAAAAGCTTGCGTCTAATATAGTTGCAACGATTAACGCTACTGACAGCCTAACGGGAGCTCTCATCCTTTTCCTTCGCTATAAGTCCTACCGAGCCGATGTTTGCCTTCTGAACTGCATCAAGGACGTTTACTAAGGACTGGACGTTTGCGTCTTTATCGGCGTTTATGGCAACTGAAATTTGGGGGTTTTTCTTCTTAAAGCTCTTTAAGAGCCTAACGAGCTGGTTGAAAGTTAGTTTCTGTTTTCCGTACCAGAAAGAGCCATCCTTTTTTACGACGATTGTGACTACTTCCCTTTTGGGGTGGAAAGTGGATTTTTGGACTGTTTCGGGAGGGTTAGTCTTTATTGCAAGGCCGGGAATGATGCTTCCTGCTACGAGGACGAAGAAGGCCAGTAGGAAAAGCATCACATCAACCATCGGGATTATTACAAGCTCGGGTTTCTCCTCACCTTCGCAGTCTCTAAATCTGAACATACTTACTCCGCAAGGAAGGAAAGAATTTGTTATAAAATGATTATACATCTAAAGCGGAGGATTTACCGGTGGTTGACTTAGAAATAGCTCATAAAGCCGTTTTCTTTTCCCTTTACTTCCTCTTCTTCTTGGCCAGCGTTGTTTTTATAGAGAGGCTTCTTTACTTTATTTTTACTTTTCCGGCGGAGAAGAAGCTCCTTTTAAAGGAGGCAGAAGGAGCTGACGAAAAAACGGTAGAAGTTCTCTACTACACTTACGCTTCAAAGCTGAGAAAGGGTAGGGGAGTTGTAGCCTTTGTAGTAACGGCATCACCGCTTTTGGGACTCCTTGGAACGGTTCTCGGGATTATGAACTCGTTTACGGCAATGGCGGAAAGGGGAATCTCCGACGTGACGGCTGTAAGCAGGGGGATAGCCCTTGCCCTTGAGGCCACTGCCTTAGGGATAGTCATAGCTATTGTTGCCCTTGCTTATTACTACATACTGGGAGGACTTGCTAAATCTTTTGAGACAGAGGTAAAGAAATTACTGCTGAAAAGTAGATAGAACTAATTCCCTTTGATGTTTTCTCTGCCGTTTGTCTCCTCTGGGTACTCTACCCTGTTGTGGTAGATGCCAGACAGGACTTTCTTGAAAACTTTCTCTATCATGGAGATATCCTTTAGTGAGAGTCCGCTCTGGTTGAGCTGTCCGTCTTCTATAGTTTCCATTATTAACCTGTGTATGGCCTCGTTAAGGTTAAAGTCTCCCTTGTCTTTCATAGACCTTATGGCAGCCTCTACCGTGTCTGCGAGCATGACGATACCGGCCTCTTTAAACTGGGGTTTAGGTCCCGGGTATCTGAACTTCTTCTCATCAACTTTCTTCTCTCCGTACATCTCCTTTGCCTTGTGGTAGAAGTACTTCATGAGCTTCGTTCCGTGGTGCTGTTTGATGATGTCTATTATCCTCTCCGGGAGTTTATACTTCCTTCCGAGCTCCTCTCCATATTCAACGTGGGCTCTTAAGATTGCGGCGCTTTTTTCGGGGGGAAGTTTATCGTGGATGTTGACTCCTTCTGACTGGTTTTCTACGAAGGCTTGGGGGTTCTTTAGTTTCCCTATATCGTGAAAGAGACCTCCCGCCTTTGCAAGGAGGGCGTTTGCTCCTATGGCCTCTGCGGCAGCTTCGGCCAAGGTTGCGACCATTACAGAGTGGTTATAGGTTCCCGGAGCTCTCAGGATGAACTTACGGAGTAGGGGATGGTTGAGGTTGATTAATTCCATGTAGACCATGTCAGTTGAGAACTTGAACAGGTAGATGAGGAGGGGACTTAACCCGTTAACTACGATTCCTGTAACGAGGGAGCCTAAGATGGCTAAGGTCGGGAGTGCTACCATTTCGGGGGTAACTTTGAGGCCGTTGCTGTATACGAGGAGGAGGATTTGGAGTGCAGAGATAACCGTTCCTGCAGAGAGGGCGCTTTTATAAATGGCGTTTCTATCCCTGTACTTCCTTGAGTCAATGCAGGAGAAGATACTGCCTATTGCAACGGGGACTATGAAGAGTTCCGGCTTTGAGAGGATGAAAGAGGGGATAATTGCAACGGGGAAGGTATGGATCGTTGCCACTTTCTTTGTGATGAACATTGAGGCAAAGACCGTTGATGTAACTACGGGAACGTAAACTAAGTGCTCGTTTACAGGGAGGTTGAGGGTTTCAAGGAGTAGTTTGGCTATGAAGGTGAATCCTCTTATGAGGAGTATGTCAAGGGTAACTATTGAGAAGGAGAAGATGACGTTTTTTAGGTTAAAGGCGGATGGGCTCGTGATTTTGTAGAGCTTTACCATCAAGAAGAACAGGGTAACTGAGAGGAGGAATAGTGAGATGTACTTGTTGAGTGCCTTGCCGCGGCTCTTCTCTTTTCGGAGGATTTCAATTTTCTTTGCAACTTCCGGCGAAACTTTCTCTCCTTTTTTTACAATTATTTCTCCCTTCTGTAGTGTTATGTAGACCGGTTTAACCTTTGACTCCGCTTCATTCCACAGAGTTTCTGTTTTTTCTTTCTGAAATACGTAGTTTGGCTTGATGACTTTTGT
>QNYI01000128.1 GCA_003978805.1 Desulfurobacterium sp. | reverse complement strand
TTCTACACCATAGATAGGACATCTCCTACGAAAGCGGTTGCTACCTTTGTAATAGAGGAGGGACACAAGGCCAACGTCTGCTCCATAGAAATAAGAGGAAACAGGGCAATCAGCTCGGGAGACATAAAGGACGTCCTTGAGACTAAGGAGAAATCTATACTTCACTTGAGGTTTACGGCTCCTCTATCTGCGGATAACCTTGAAGAGGACGTTGAAAGGATAAAGGAGCTCTACCACAGCAGGGGATACCTTGATGTAGAAGTCGGGAAGCCGGAAGTGGTTAAGGAGAAGGGAGACTGCTACAAGGTTATCTATACGATAGAGAGGGAGGGAGAGCCCTATAGGTTTGGCAGGATAGTTTTTAAAGGGAACACCCTGTTTTCGTCAAGGGAGCTCTTAAAGCTCTTTAAGAAGGTTCGTCCCGGAAAAACCTTCAACCAAGCCCTTGTTAAGAAGCTCTCTAACCGTATAGTCAAGAAGTACGGTGAGCTCGGGTACATCTTTGCCGTTGCCGTTCCGGAAGTAAAAGTCCACCCAGAAAGTCATACTGCCGACGTAATCTTCCACATTCACGAGGGAGATAGGGCATACGTTCGTTGGATAAACATAACCGGCAACGTTGCTACAAGGGACAGGACTATAAGGAGGGAGCTTGACCTTTACGAGACCGGGGTCTTTAACACCGTTAGGCTTGAAAGGTCTATAAGAAGGCTCTTTAACACCGGTTACTTTGAAAACGTTAGCGTAAAGCCGAGAGTTGTTGAGGGCAACAAGGTTGATGTGGACGTTAACGTTGAGGAAAGGCTGACGGGTATGTTTTCCGTTGGTGCCGGTTACAGTTCCGTCTCAAAGCTCGTTGCAATGGTTAGCCTCTCAAAGGGTAACCTCTTTGGAACGGGAGATTCGGGTTCTATCTCTTTACAGGCAGGAGCAAGAGTCTTTTACTTTGACCTTAACTATAAACACCGCTGGTGGCTTGATAAACCTCAAACCCTCTCCTTAGGGCTTTATAACAGGTATACGGAGTACTTTACCTACACCAGTAGAAGGACAGGGTTCTCTTCTATGGTCTCCCGGAGGATATGGGAAGACTGGAAAGTAGGTTTAGGATACCTCATAGAGAGGGATAAGATTACGGATATTGACGAGGATGCGCCGGACATTGTAAAAGATGAGGAGGGAGTAACGAAGGTAGGGATGCTCACGACTTACGTTTCAAGGGACCTGAGGGATAACAGGTTCCTTCCACACAAAGGTAACTACTTTAGGGTTACTACTCAGCTTGCCTCTGACTTCCTTGGGGGTGATGAGGAGTTCTACAAGCTCATCGGAGAGTATGCCTACTACTTTAACCTGAACGACCTTCCCGTAAGTTTTGAGCTCCCCTTTGTGGCCTCTTTCCACGCTAAGGTCGGTTACGCCTCTGCCTTCGGGGGGACGGAGAAACTGCCGATTGACTACCGTTTCTACGTGGGAGGAGATACGACTGTAAGGGGATTCCAGTGGGGAGAGGCGGGACCAAAGGATGAAAACGGGGATCCGGAAGGAGCGAACAGGGAGCTCATCTTTAACTTTGAAGTCGGCTATGACGTAACCAAGATGCTGAGGCTTATAGCTTTTGTAGACGTTGGCGGAGGTTGGTGGGATAAGTACGATTTTGGGGATATGAGGAAGTCTGCAGGTATCGGCTTAAGGGTTCTTACGCCTATGGGGCCCATAAGACTTGACCTCGGATGGAAGCTTGATAGGAGAACCGGGGAGAGCTCTTCTGAGTGGCACTTCGGAATGGGAACTTACTTTTAAAGTATAAGGAGGAACTTGTTATGAAAAAGGCGCTCTTTTTGCTTACTGCCTTTACTTTCCTGACTGCTAATGCTTCCTTGGCCGCAAAGGGTGAGCCTTCTAAGAAAGGGCAGGCCTTTGCGGTCTACTACGTTGACGTTCAAAAGGTTCTCAACGAATCAAACAAGGGCAAGCAGGCAAGGTCTATATTGGAGTCTAAGGTTGCGCAGGCGAATGAGAAGATAAAGCAGATGGAGGAGGAGATAAAGAAGTTAAAGGAAGAACTCAAAAACCCTGTCCTCAGCAAGCAGGCGAAGGCGGAAAAGGAAACAGAGCTCCAGCAAAAGATTCGTGACCTTCAAAGGTTTAAGCAGGATACTCAGCTTGAGATAATGAACTTAGAGAAGCAGTATACGATGGAGATTTTAAAAGAAGTTGACAAGCTCATTAAGAAGTACAGGGAGCAGAACAACATTCCTATGATAGTTGAGCTAAGGGGAGCTGGGATAATCGCTGCAGACCCTAAGTACGACCTTACCGACGAGATAATAGAGCTCTACAACAAGCAGGCGGGACAATGAAAGTAGGGGAGCTGTCAGAAAAGCTCGGCTGTAGGTTGGTGGGAGACCCGAACGTTGAGATTACCGGTATTTCCGAGATACAGAATGCCCGAGAGGGAGACCTTACCTTCCTTACCAACCCTAAGTATAGGAAGTTCTTAAAGGTAACCCGGGCTTCGGCTATACTCTTAGACAGGGAGATACCGGAGCTAAAGATTCCTCAGCTCATATGTTCTGAACCTTACGTAGCTTTTGCAAAGGCCTTAAACCTCTTTTACCCCGAAAGGTTACCTGAGGCAGGAGTTTCTAAAAAGGCCTCTATTTCACCGACGGCAAAAGTGGGGAAGGACTGTTACATAGGCGATTTTGTGTTCATAGGAGACAACACAAAGATAGGGAAGGGCGTAAAGATTTTCCCCGGCGTTTACGTCGGTTCTAACTGCGAGATAGGGGATTACACCGTTATCTATCCCAATGTAACCATCTACGATAGGACAAGGATAGGGAAGTTTGTCCGCATTCACTCGGGAACTGTGATAGGTTCGGATGGCTTTGGTTACGCTTTTAGTAAAAAGGAAAAGAAAATATACAAGGTTCCCCAGACCGGCGGTGTTGTAGTAGAAGATTTTGTTGAAATAGGAGCGAATACGTCCATAGATAGGGGGACTGTAGGGGATACGGTAATAGGGGAAGGAACGAAGATAGACAACTTGGTTCAGGTGGGGCATAACGTAAAGATAGGTAAGTACTGTTTTATCGTTTCTCAGGTGGGTATTTCAGGGAGTACCAAGATTGGGGATTTTGTAACCCTTGCCGGAAAAGTAGGAGTTGCCGGCCACATTGAAATCGCAAGTAACGTTACAGTTGCGGCAAAGTCCGGTATCACGAAGAGTATAAAAGAGGCGGGGACGTATGCAGGCTTTCCGGTAAGGCCTTACAAGGAGTGGAGGAAGATACAGGCGTTGGTTGACAGACTTCCCGAAATCTACGAGAAAGTGAGGAAGATACTTAAAGGTTAGAGGGGGTTATGAAGAAGCTTATCTTTGCTTTCCTGTTGTTTTCTGTTGGCTGTGGAGGAGGAGGGACGGAAACGAGTACGGTTACTCCTGTTCCGGAAGTTAAAAGTTGGGGGTATCAGCTCCAGAACGCAGACCCTAAGGAAGTAGCTTCTTCCGGGTTTGAGCTTGTTGTTATGGACTACTCCCGGGACGGGACTTCTTCGGGGGAGTACTCACCTACAGAGATAGAAGAGGTAAAGAGGGCAGGTGTAATACCTATTGCCTACTTGAGTGTGGGGGAGGCCGAGGACTACCGCTTCTACTGGAACCCGAAGTGGTCGCATAATCCTCCGGAGTGGCTCGGAGAGGAAAATCCTGAGTGGCGGGGAAACTACGCAGTTAAGTACTGGTATCCCGAGTGGAAAGAGATCGTCTACAGTTACGTAGACCGTATAGCTAAGGAGGGTTTTAGAGGAATTTACTTGGATAAGGTTGACGAGTTTGAGTACTGGGGAGAGAGGGGAGAGCTCCCAGAGGAGGAAGCAGCCGAGAGGATGGTAGACTTTATTGTGGATATTGCCAATTACTGCAGGGAAAAAATTGAGGGATGCTACGTTATCCTTCAAAACGGGGAGAGGCTTCTTCAGTTTGACAGTGAAGGTAAGCTCCTTAGAGTAATTTCCGGATGGAGTGTAGAAGACCTATTCTACGACGGCACCTCACCTTTAACGGAAGAAGAGATTTCTGAGAGGACTTCTCTCCTTGACCTCGTGAAAGGTAGCGGGAAGCCCGTGTTCGTCGTTGACTACGTTGACGATGGAAGCGGTTATGAAGGGGAAAACCTTTCAAGGATAGAGGACTTTAGGGAGAAAGCCTTAGAGAAAGGTTATATCCCTTACGTTGCAAGGAGCGATAGGGAGCTTGACGAGCTCGTCGTTATACCGGGAGTTCAGCCTTAAAGGGTTGCAACTTCTTTAACCTTGGTCGCTATCTCTTCGGCAAGTTGCCGGAGCCTTTGGTAATCTTCCTCTTTTGGAAGGCCTTTAACCATTACAGGCTCAATCCATTCAACTTTTAAGTTCCTTAGCGTCTCCTTAATGTGCTTTACGGTTACAGTGCCGTTCCAGCCGTAAGAGCCTATGACTGAGGCGAGCTTTGTTTTAGGCCTGAGGCAGTTGACGAGGTAGGCAAAAGATATGATGGCCGGGTGAGCTCCGGCAAGAACCGTCGGGGATGCAAAGATAATTCCGGCTGCGTCAACCAAGTCCATGGCGGCGTTTCCGATGTCTGCAGTTGTTAGGTTGTACGGTCTAACGGTAACTCCTCTTTTACTTAGCTCGGAGGTAACAAAGTCAACCATATGTCTGGTACTCTCGTGCATGGAGATAAAAGGAATTATCACTAAAGGCTTAACTTCGTCAGATACCCACCTCTTGTAAGCATCAAGAATGAACGTCGTTTCCTTTATTACAACTCCGTGGCTGGGAGCAAGGACTTCTGGGTTCAGTCTGTCTATAAGGGCGAGGTGCTTTTTGATGAAGTTCCTGAAGGGCATCATTATCTCTGCGTAGTACCTTTTCGTTTCAAGGTAGACTCTGGCTTTATTCTCGTCTGAAGTATCAAAGATTTCACTTATGGCGATGTGGGAGCCTAAGAAATCGCAGGTAAACAATACCCGGTCTTCAACTGCGTAGGTAAACATTGTTTCAGGCCAGTGAACCCAAGGGGCAAGGAAAAACTGGAGGGTCTTATCTCCGAGGGATAGTGTTTCTCCATCCTCCACCACCTTAAAGACGTCCTGAGGAAGGTGGAGGAGGTCAATGAGCATCTGTTTGCACTTCTTGTTCGTTACAACTTTTGCCTCGGGGTAGAGCTTGAGGATTTCCGGGATCATTCCTGAATGATCCTGCTCTGCGTGGTTTGAAATGATGTAGTCAATCCTTTCAACCTTTAGCTCTTTTAGGTTAGCTAAGAGTTCCTTACCTTTGTGGGGTTCAACTGTATCAATTAGCGCGGTTTTCTCGCTTCCGAAAACTATGTAAGCGTTGTAACTTGTCCCTTCTGGAAGGGTTACGAGTTCGTCAAAGATTACTCTGTCCCAGTCTATTGCTCCTACCCAGTAGATTCTGTCTTTTATTTTCTTTACAGCCATTACTCCTCCGTTAATTTTGAAGTCTTACCTTTAATCTTATTGAGAGGTACAGTCAAAAGCAAGAAAAAGGCTCTTAAAGGGTTCAGAGGAAACGTAGACGGTTCTCTCTCCCGAATAGGTGACGAAGCCTGTAGGAGTTCCTTTTGGTTTCTTTACGTTTTTTACCTCTGTAAAGTCAACGGGGACTTTTCCGGAGTTTTTTGCCTTACTGAAGAAGACCGCTGCTGAGGCCGAGAGGAGTATGTCTTCCTGTGAAGGTTTTTTCCCGCTTTCAAGCCTCAGGATGACGTGGGAGCCGGGGGTTTCTTTTACGTGAAACCATAGGTCATTTTTACTTGCTAAACGAAATGTTATAAACTCGTTCTCCTTACTGCTCCTACCGACAACTATCCTGTTCCCCGAGGGGAGAGTAAAGACTTTAAACCTCTTTTTCTCCTTTTTTTTCTCCTTCCTCTCCAACAGAAAAGGCTTAAGCTCATCCTCTTCCTTAGCTTTCTGAACGGCCTCTTTCAGGATTTCTATCGTTTCAAGTTCTTCCTCTATCTCCTTTTTTCTGCTCTTAATGTGCTCTGTCTTCCTTAGGAGTTTCCTGTACTGTTTGAAGTGTTCTTCAACGTTTTCCCGGGGGGAGAGGGAGGGGTCAATGGGAACGGCGATTTTTTTGCCACTCTCATAGTCGGTTACATCTAACTTCTCCATTCCCGGCTTTACAAGGTGGAGGTTGTACTTTAGGAGCTCTCCAAACTTCCTTCTTTTTTCCGCCTCTTTCCTTAGCTCTTCAGGGGAGGGGAGCTCTTCAAGTTCTTTTTTTAACGCTCTCTCCTTACTTTCAAGCTCGCTTAGGATACCCTTTTTTAGTCTCCTGAGGTTCTCAGCTAATACCTTCTCCTTGAAGAAGGTTTCCCAACACCTTAAGGACGGGTAATCTCCGGCAAACTCTACCCTCTCCATACCTTCAAGGGACTTGTAGGGAAAGGTTGTCATAAACTTCGGACTTCCGTCTTTAAAGTAGAGGCAGGGAGTTTGAGAACTCTCGTGTCTTTCAAGGAAGGTGGCATAAGCCTTTTTAATGTCTCCCGTTTCTTTAAAGAGGTGGGCTATCTCCTTAGAGTTTAGGGGGGAAAGGCCGAGTACAAATTTGTGGAGTTTCTTCTCTATCCCTTCGGGCGTTATTTTCCCGAAGGTGACCGAAGAGAACTCTTTCTTGTCAAGGGGAGGTAAAGCGTATTCTCCACCGATTTCAATGGGTCTTACAGAGCTCTTAAAGGGCTTTAAGAGAGCTACCACTCTCTTCTTCTCATTTAAGAGAAGGACGTTTGCGTTCTTTCCTGTGAGTTCCAAGATGAGGTAGAAAACTTGAACTTTCCCGGAAAGGCTTAACTTTACCGTCTCTATTTCAACTACCCTGTCTTTAACCGGGAGGTTGATGGATTTTACGTAGTTCCCCTGTAAAGGTTTAAAATTTTTTAATGGTTCTTGGGAGAGGGGAGAATCGG
>QNYI01000130.1 GCA_003978805.1 Desulfurobacterium sp. | reverse complement strand
CCTTCTACCTCAAGAAGATACTTCAATAGTTTAAAAGGGGGAGATGTTACTCCCCCTTCAGTTTTTGAACATGTTCGTAATGGACTCGCCAAAGTGAATTCTCTTGATGGCCTCGGCTATTGTTTCGGCAACGCTTAAAACCTTTACGCCTTTGAATTCCCTTTCAAGAGGAATCGTATCCGTTACCACAACCTCTTTAATGACTCCATCCTCAACGGCCTTAGACAACCTCTCCACCGCGGGGCCGGAGAATACCGGGTGGGTGCATGCGGCGTAGACCTCTTTCGCTCCCTTTTCTTTTATAGCCTTTGCAGCATTTACGATAGTTCCGGCCGTGTCTATGATGTCGTCTATGATGATAGCTCTCTTCCCTTCAACGTCTCCGACGATGTTCATAACCTCTGAAACGTTCGGCTTGGGACGCCTCTTATCTATTATCGCTATCGGGGAACCTAAAACCTTTGCGAAGTTCCTCGCCCTTGTAACTCCTCCGATATCCGGGGAGACAACAACAGTATCCTCTCCGCCTATCCCTTGGGAGAGGAAGTAGTTCGTGATTACGGGTCTGGCCTCTAACCGGTTAACAGGAATGTTAAAGAAGCCCTCTATCTGTCTTGCGTGAAGGTCTATTACTACCACGTGGTTTACCCCTGCCGTCGTTAGAAGGTCTGCCAAGAGCTTGGCACTTATGGGGTCTCTCGGATTTACCCTCCTGTCCTGTCTCCCGTAGGCGTAGTAAGGAATAACGGCCGCTATCCTACCGGCAGAGGCCCTTTTTAGGGCATCTGTAAGGATGAGGAGCTCCATAATGCTGTCATTCACAGGTCTACAGAGTGACTGAATGACAAAGACGTCACAATCCCTTACGCTCTCGTTTATTACTACCTGAATCTCTCCATCGCTGAACCTACCGACAGTTACATCTGCTAAAGGAAGTCCAAGCTTTTCCGCGACAGCCCTTGCAAGCTCAGGGTTAGAAGTTCCTGTCATTAACTTAAGCTTCTTCATGACTCCTCCGTGAAATTGTTTCCATCCTTTCCTTGAACCTCCTGACGTTCTCTCTTATGTTACCCTTAAAAACGGCGGAACCGGCAACGATAACTTCAGCTCCGGCCTTTAGAACTTTATCAACGTTATCGTGCTTTATCCCGCCGTCTACTTCTATTGTAACCTTTAATTCCATTTCATCTATCATCCTCTTGAGCTTTTCTACCTTCCTTACGGAGCTCTCTATGAACTTCTGCCCTCCGAAGCCGGGGTTTACCGACATAACGAGGACAAAGTCAAGGTAGGGAAGTATCTCCTCTAACAGGTGAACGGGGCTTGACGGATTTAAAACTATTCCGGCCTTTGCTCCAAGCTCCTTAATCATCGTGACTATCCTGTGGTGGTGAGTAGCCGCCTCGTAGTGGAAGGAAACCCAGTCAGCACCGGCCTTTATAAAGTCCGGTATGTACTTTTCCGGTTCAACTATCATCAGGTGGACGTCTATGGGGAGCTCCGTAACCTTCCTTATTGACTCAACAACGGGGATGCCGACGGTAATGTTAGGAACGAACCTCCCGTCCATAACGTCAACGTGGAGTAAGTCTGCTCCGGCAGACTCGGCCTCCTTTATGTCCCTTTCAAGGTTTGCAAAGTCAGCGGAGAGGATTGACGGAGCTAAAGTCGGCATAGCCTTCCTCCTTTCTCTCTCCTGAGGTTCCACAATTATAGAACAAAGCATTTGTAGTAGAATTAGGAAGAAGCACAAATAACCGCGTTTAACGGGGGATGTTGTGAAAACAAAACTATCCGCGACACTCATCTTGGCCTTTTTCCTTGCCTCTTGCGGAGGAGGAGGCGGAGAAGGTGGAAGCCAGAACCAGCCTCTCCCTCAAACTCAAAGAAGCGCAACTACCAGCGTTGCAGGAAAAGTTAACGGGGAAACTGCAACGAGAGCTCCTTCCCAAACCTTTAGCCCCACCGTTAAGCTTATTGTAGACTCTAACGGCGACGGTACTTTTGACGAGAAGACGGACAAAGTTTACGAGACCGTAGCCACCAACGGTAAATTCCAGCTTTTAAACGTTGAGGTTCCGGAAAAAGGTGCTAAGGCCAACCTCATCATCTCCCTTGACGGTTACGCACCCTACTCCAAGGTCTTAGACCTTTCACCGAACAACCCGGTAACCTTGGACGTACAGCTCGTTCCGGCTTCTACAAAGGTCGTTCCTATTACCCGAGAGCGTAGAGCCGGAGGGAAGCTCTTCTTAACCCTCACAAAGAGCGGTGAGATTAAAGTATCTTCTGGGGTCAGGGCAGTTTCAATTGAAGATTCTCAACTGACTGTAGAGGTAGATACTAAAGACCTTCCGGAGAGCGTAACGGCCATAAAGGCCACGATGAAAACCTTTAACTCTGCAAAGAGGGAAGATATAAAGTACTTCCCGGGAGAGTTTAAAGGGGAAGACCCTAAGGGGAACGGAGAGGTCGGCCTTGAATCGCTAACCTTTGCGCTGATTGACCTTAAAGACCAAGACGGTAACCCCTTAAAGGTCTCCTCCGGTAGAGCCGGTGAGTGCCTTTACGAAGTCACCCAGACCCTTCCCGCTGAGGCTATCGCTAAAATTAAGGAGAAGGGGGATTTTGATGAGAGTACTCCCGGATGCCAAGTCCCCATTTACTCTTATAGCTACAACAGCCAAAGCTGGG
Organism: Desulfurobacterium sp.; assembly: GCA_003978805.1. GTDB lineage: Bacteria > Aquificota > Aquificia > Desulfurobacteriales > Desulfurobacteriaceae > Phorcysia. Next base: position 4,296 of record QNYI01000130.1, on the reverse strand, counting down.
ACTTCCTCGGAACCGGAGAGGTAAAGGATAGTTCCGGAAATCCAGTAAACTGCGACGAGCTTGACGAGACAAAAACGTACACCGTTGATATCTGCATCACAGAACCGAACTGGGGAGACTACGTAAACTTAGACTACCCGGTATACTTCTCCCAAGTAAAAACCGGAAAGCTGTGCTTTTTCTTAAAAGACGCTCAAAACGAGCCAGTTGCCGGAACGTGGTTTGAGCTCTACTCCCAAGGTATTTACTTAGACGTCCTCACAGATGAAAGCGGTAAGGCAGAAATAGAAATTCCCGTAACGGCAAACACCTCTTCCCTCTCCTGTAGCGATTTAAAACAGTACCTTTCAGAAAAGGGAGCAACCATTAGCTACTACGGCTCAGACTACCGTCCGATACCTCTGGACTTAGGGAAGCTGGAGGAAACGGAGGCAGAAGGGTGTACCTGTGCCTTTAACGTTAAGATGGACGTCTCCTACGTTAATGCCGTAGTTAAGGCCGTCAGCGAGAGCGGAGAACCACTAGTAGGTAAAGAGGTTTGTCTAAGGGACGAGGGTTACTACTACTACGACTGTAAAGTAACCGATGAAAGCGGTAGCGCTACTTTTAAGGTTGTAGCTGGTAGGACCTACGTAGCCTTCGGCTCCGGCCTCTCTGAGGATAAGGAAGAAGTTTCTCAGGATACTACCTTTACGCTGAAAGAGAGCAACAACCCACCGGTAGTAAGCCTTTACGTTTATCCCTCTCCCGTTAAGAAGGGTAAGGACGTAACCGTTGAAGTCTACGCCTACGACGTAGACGGCGACGATCTAAAGTTAGAGGGCGTTAACTGCGGAGACTTTAAGGGAGAGCTCCTCTACGAGGACAGTTTCTTCGGCTACTTAACTGCCGTTGTTAAGTGTAAGTTTGACTCTGAAGGAAGTTACAGCGTAACAGGCAGGGTAACCGACGGGAAGGTCTCCTCCGAAGGAGCTACTACGGTATCCGTTATCTCAGAAAACGCTCCTCCTGTAGTTTACGGCTACATCTTTAGAGACGAGAACGGAAACTACGTTTCCCCCTATACGTTGAAGCCAAACACAACTTACAGCTTGATACTCTACGCCTACGACCCTGACGGTGACGATTTAACCTTCTCCGTTGATAGCCAAGAGTGTAGTGTAGAAGGGAGCATTATTTCTTGTACCTTCTCTCAGGCCGGCTCTAAGACCTTTAACGTTACCGTTTCTGACGGAACCTCCTCCGTTACCGAGACGATAGAAGTTGAAGTTGGCCAAGGTATAGCCCCTGAGATCGTTTACGTAGACTTTGATAGACCTCAAGTCCTCCCGGGAGAGGAAGTAGAGCTCTTAGCCTACGTTTACGACCCCGACTCTGAGAGCATCCAGCCCTCCCTCTCCGTTAACGGCGAGGCCATTGAGTTCTCCGGAAGCTGTTCTCCTTTAGAAGACTACTTAGGCTACTTTGAGTGCGAGCTTAAAGTATCCGTTCCCGAGGACGTTCAGCCGGGAGAGTATCAGGTAGAGCTCTCGGTCAAGGATGAGAGCTCTCAGTTTAGCAACCAAACAATTCCCGTAGTTGTTGGAACTCCCGACAGACCGCCTACCTTCACTAAGCCCCTCCCAACGAGCCTAAGGCTCAACGTCGGTGACTCTTACACCTTTGAGGTAGAAGCTGTAGACCCAGAAGGGGAGAATCTGAGCTACGTCTGGTACGTAAACGGAGAGAAGGTGGCCGAAGGGAGCAACACCTTTACCTACGCCTTTACAGAAGCCGGCATCTACAAAGTTAAAGTGGAAGTAAACGACGGTAATTCCTCCGTCTCCTCAGAAACCACCGTAACCGTCGTTAACCCTGCAGAGACGAACCGGCTGGTTCTCCACTTAGGAGTAGAGGGAGTCTACGTCTCTCTCCTTGACGACAACCTGAAAGTTGTGAGAACGCTTGTTACGGACGAGTCCGGAACGGTAGACTTTGGGGAAGTGGATAAGGACACGGTTAACCTTGCAGTAACCATCTCCCCTGACGTTGTTCTTGATGAGGAAACGCTCTTCAACCGCTTTATCAATAGGGTATACTATAGCTGTTACTCCAACGATCCTTCCTGTTCCCTCTCCTACAGCCAAGTTCAGACGTGGAACTACTTCGGAAAGATACCCCTAAACCCCGTTGTCTCCTACATCAGCTCTGAGGCCGAAAGCTACGACAAGGACGGTGACGGTTTCCTTTCTGCCGATGAGGTCTACAACTTCGTTGTAGCTCACAGGGACGCTAACGGCGATGGGAAAATTCAGCTTAAGGAAATCCTGCAAGGCAACCCTTCTGTCTCTACTACAGTCATCAAGGACGTTAAGGTAAAAGAGTACGTTATTGACGACGTAGCTGAAGCTGTCGGGTATGAGTTCGGTTACGACTTTGGCTACGACTTCGGTTACGGCAGAAAGCTTGTAAACGTAAAGGTTACAAACGTCCCCGAAGAGGTTATGTTCTTAGACGTCTCGTATGATGGCTGTGAAGTAAAGGATGGAGTTGCAGACTGTCAGGTTAGCGTTCCCCTTCTTGAAGATGGAACCTACGTTCTGATTCTAAGGGACTACGAGAACAATAAGGCCTATGTGGTTAAGGACGGAACTTCTGATACAGTTACCGTTGACTACTCAAAGTTTGTTCCAGAAAAAGAGGTAAGCGCTGTAAACTTTGACGAGAACGCAGATTACGAAGGACTTTCTTTAAGTGCTCACTATAAAGGGGGCACGTTCTTCGCCGGCTGGTTCTCCAGCGGAAATGAAAGCAATTACGTCGTTGACATGGGAGAAGGGATGAACTACTTCCTCCACTACGATAGGGAAAAAGGAGGAGTAGAGTGGTATATTGACAACTTTAAGCTCGGTAGCACGCTACCCTCAACCTTAGACGTTTCACAGCTAAGGAGCAACATCCTTAACGTTAACTTGGACGTTGACTTAGAGGGAAGGAAAGTCACTTTAAGCGGTGAAGATTTAAGCTCCGTTGATGAAGTTGACATTGAGGAGAACTACGAAGGGGATAACGGAGAGTTCCGCTTAGAGCTTGACATGCCCTACAGCGGGGAGTCCTCAGTTTCACTGCCCGAGGTTGAATCGGTAGTTCCTGAAAGCGTTTACAACTCTTACGTAAAGGATATTCTCACAACGGCCGAACGTTCAGTTAGAGTAGAAGCGTGGGATATAGAGAACTTTAACTGGGGTAACGACGACGAGAGTAACGAAGGTTTAGAAAGAGGTGTAAACGTAACTGTCTATTCAGGAGAAGAAAAGAGGAGTGAAAAACGCAGGAGGAAAGCCTACAAGCTGTGGCACTAAGAAGTCTACTTAAGGGGAAAGGGGAAGAGTCCCTTTTCCCCTTTTTCGTCTTTCTAATTTCTCTCCTCTACGGCTCCCTTAACCTCTACTTCTTCTCTAAGCTTCCCGAGTTTAGAGCTCCCATCCCCGGCTCCGATACAGCCCTTTACTGGTTCCTCGGAGAACTCGGTAGAGAAAAGGGTGTTCTTCTCCCCGATTTCAAAAACTACTTCTTCTCTCCCATCTACGCTTACCTTTTCCTCCTCTTTTCCTATTTTGGAAATTCCGTCTCTCTGGCCTCACTGTTCAGTTTGGCCTGTTACGTCCTTTCAAGCCTTCTACTATTTTCCGTATCACGGCTCATCTTTAAGGATTCATTAACGGCCTTTTTGGGAGCTCTCCTCTTTACCTTCTATAAACCCGTTGCCTTCTATGCTCTCTTGCCGTTAAAGACGATGTTCTTCATCCTCCTTTTCCTCTCCTTCCTATATTTCCTGCTCCGGGGGAGCTCCTTCCCTTCCGGCGTATTTGCCGGTTCGTCTATTTTGGTGGAGGGAATGGCACTACCCCTCGTCCTCGTGTCATTTACCTACTCCTTCCTAAAAAGTCGGCCAAGCCTTGGGAAACTTCTGGCATTTCTGTGTGGACTCTCCTTCATCCTCGCCCCCGTTAGTCTCAGGAACTTGGCCGTTGGCGGAAGCCTTATCCCACTTTCTCCCGTTTCCGGAATTCACCTTTACATAGGAAACAACGAAAGGGCTACAGGCATATACCGGAAAGTTCCGGGAGTAAGGCCTAACGCTTTCGGTCACTACTTTGATGCCAAGGAGGTAGCAGAAAGGGAAAGCCGTAGAAAACTCTCCGATGGAGAGGTAAACGATTTCTGGAAGAAAAAGGCCATCTCTTTCATCAAAGAAAACCCTAAAAGGTTTGTTTTCCTTTACCTTGATAAACTCCTCTTAACTTTCAACCGGTT
>QNYI01000114.1 GCA_003978805.1 Desulfurobacterium sp. | reverse complement strand
TTATAGCTGGTATAAGACTTTTCCTGTGTTTATTGCTACTAAAAGCGGAGCTTCAGTTGATATTGTTCCAGAAAATGCAGGCGCTGGTAATGGAAGTGGTGGTTGTTCCATAACATCACAGGAAAGTTTGAACGGAGTCTTTCAACTGCTTCTTCTTTTATTAGGTCTTCTTCCGTTAAAGCTCAGGAAAAGTGTAAAATGTTAATGGGCTTTTTAGCTATTGATAAGCCCAAGGAAATAACTTCTGCTGAAGTTGTAGCTATTGTTAGGAAGTTTTTACCTAAAGGGGTAAAGGTAGGCCATACAGGGACTCTTGACCCTCTTGCCACAGGAGTCTTGATTCTTGCTGTTGGGAGGGCAACGAGGTTAGCCGAGTACCTGTTAAAGAAGGATAAGTGCTACATTGTTAAAGGGCGTTTGGGACTTTCAAGTAATACCTACGACGTTGACGGCGAAATAAAAGAAGTTCCCTGCCAAAGGGTAGAGGAAGGGGAACTGAGGGAAGTTCTAAAGAACTTTACCGGAGAGGTAGAGCAGGTTCCTCCTCCTTTCTCGGCAATTCGCATAAAGGGTAAAAGGGCTTACGAGCTTGCAAGGAGGGGAGAAAAGGTAGAGCTCCCCCCTCGCAAGGTTACGATTTACTCCCTGAAGCTCCTTGACTTTAATTACCCCGACTTTACCCTTGAAGTTTGTTGTTCTTCTGGAACCTACATTCGCTCCCTCGTTCACGATATAGGGAGAGCTCTCGGCTGTGATGCCGTTGTCGTTGAGCTGAGGAGAACGAGAGTAGGGAACGTTTCTATAGAGGACGCTGTAAGCTTAGGAAGCTTAACCCCTGAAAACGTAAGAGAGTTCATTCTTCCTCCCGACTCACTGTTGGACTTTCCTAAGGTTAGTTTAGAAGGTAGAGCCGAAAAGCTGTTTATAAACGGCGGGAAGGTTAAGGTTAACCTCCCGGACGGCTACTACCGGGTGTACGGGAGGGATAAATTCTTGGGAGTAGGATATTTAAAGTCTGGGCTTTTGAAACCGGAAAAAGTTTTGGTCGGGTGAGATGGATCTCTATGACTGGGACGGAGTGAGGGACGAAGAAACCGTTATCTTGCGCAGGATGCTTTACGATTTACCGGAGAAAGTTAAAAACTTCTTTTGTTCAGAGCTCCTGAGGTATTTCAAAGCTTGACTTCTACAAACTGTAAAACCGACCTCAGTTTTTTCAGTATCTCTTGATAGTCCTCCTCTCCACTTTCAACTTTATCCATGAGGGATTCAAGCTCCCTTGTGAACTCTTCGGAGGTGTACTCCGGGAACTTACTTGATAGGTAAGTGTAAACGTCTATTCCCAGTTTTGTAGGGTATAGGAGCTTTCCTTTTTCTACAACGTAACGTCTATCAAGGAGGGTTTGAACAATTTTGGCGTAAGTTGAAGGCCTTCCTAAACCTCTTTTCCTCATCTCTTCAACGAGTTCTCCCTGAGTGTAGGGGAATACCTTCGGAACTTTCCTTTTGGTAAGGGAGAGGACGTTGAAGTAGTAGCTCTCTCCTTCTTTGAGTTCTAACGGAAGGGGAGTAACTTTTAAAGGAACTAAAACGTTCCAGCCATCCTTAATTACCTTTGTAAGCCTTTCCTCTTCAATTAGGAGGTTTTCAGGGAGTAATTTTACTTCTAATTCAACGGCTTCAACCTCTGCAGGAACCATCTGGGAGGCCATAAATCGCTTAAAGATAAGGTCGTAGACCCTGTAGTGGTTTTTCGTCATTGCCGAAGTAGAACCTGAAACCGTAACGAGGGTTCTTAGGGCATTTACGTCAAGGGGTCTTGTAGGCCTAATGCACTCGTGAGCTCCACCCTCTCCCCAGCTTCTAAGTTTCAGGAGTTCAGCTCCGAACTTCTCGGATATGTACTCCTTTGCAACACCCATGCCGGCGGTAGAAACCCTTGTAGAGTCCGTCCTGTGGTAGGTTATGAAGCCGTTTTCAAAGAGCTCCTGAGCGATGTTCATCACTTCATTTGCAGAGAGTCCGAGGACTCTGGAGGCCTCTTTTAAGAGCTCTCCGGTGTTGAAGGGAGGCAAGGGGTTCTTCTCGGTAACTTTCCTGCTCTTTACCTTAACCTTTACTTTATCCGCCACGGCCTCCTGAAAGGCCTTTAAGTCTTCAAACCTGAACTTAAAGGTTCCGACCTCTGTCTCCACGGTCAAAATGCCTACCTTCTCTTTACTTTCCCTGTAACGCTCTATTACCCACCCTAAAACCGGCGTCTGAACCCTTCCGGCTGAGAGCCAGCGTTTTTTAAAGACATCCCAGAGGTGTTGACTCAGAGAGAACCCCACCCACCTGTCTGCAACTCTTCGGACTATCTGAGCCTTTACGAGGTTTTCGTTGAGTTCTCTGGGGTTTTCAAGGGCTTCAAGGAACGCCCATTTTGTTACCTCGTGGAACTCCATACGCTTCATGTTCCTTTGGTAGGGTTTAAGGACGCACCCAACATCCCACCCTATCTTTTCTCCCTCGGTGTCAGGGTCGCTGGCTATGTAGACTTCTTCTATTTCAAGGCCGAGTTCCCTTAAAGCCTTTACTACAGAGAGTTTGTCGCTGTCTGGTTTCCCCTTACACTTTGAACAGTAGTCTTCCGTTGTCTGCTCACCGCACTTTGTACAGTACTTGATTGTGTCGTAGACGGGAACGTAGCGCTTGCCCTCTTCCTTTACACCCCAGATACCGCTTTTAACCGTCAGGTCAAAGACGTGTCCCTTAGAGGCTGTAAGGAGTAAGACCTTATTCCCTATGTTTATCTCGTAAGCGTCAATGTCTAATATCCTTCTCTTTACAGGTTTTCCGAAGAAGTTTGCTATCGTTCTTGCTTTGTTCGGAGATTCAACAACGACTAAGGCGGTTTTTAAGAGATTCTTGGTTTCTGCCTTAACTTTGCCTTCAAGGATTTCCCTTACCCTTTCCCTGTCCCTGTCAACGGTTTCAAAGACTTTAAGGAGCTCCTCCTTTTCAATCAGTGGAAGTCCAAACTTTTCTGAGAACTCCTTCCCCTTTTCGGCGTTGAGAACTTTAAAGGAGACATCTTCAAGGAATATGTGAACCCTCTTCCTCAGGGAGTTAAAGGCCTTAAGGTCGTCAACGAACATAATGCTGACGCCCTTTGTAAGTCCTCCTGCGAACATTCTGGAAGTTCTGCCGGAGGCCTGAATGTAACCGGCAGCGTCTCCGACGACTATGTAGAGCTCCCCGTCCTTTTCCTTTAGCGAGACGGTTTCAGATTCCTTTACTTTTTCAAGGAATGAAGGGTCGTTCAGGTAGGTTTCAAGGTAGCTCTTTATCCTTCCAAGCCTCTCTTTTACTGAGGAGCTCTGAATGTTCTCTTCTTTTAGTCCTAAATATTTCTTGAGGAAGGAAAGGTAAGAAGCGACTTTTGTCTGTTCCTCTTGTGGAAGGAGCTCCCTCACTGCTAAGAGGACTCCGAAGAGGTTAGAGGGTGAGAGGGTGAGCTTTAAGCCGAACTCCATCTTGGGAACGCCTAAAAAGACGGCATACCTTACGGCCTGAGGGAGGTCTATACCCCTTGCGAGGGGATTCCTGTAGCTGGCTATCCCGACTACCGCTTGGATTTCTCCTTCTACAAACTTTTCTTGCTCCTTAGGGGTGAACTTCTCGTAGGAGATGGCCGTAATCCCGTTTTCGTTTAAATATTTAACCACCTCCTCTACGTACTCCTTTCCCATATCAGAAGAAATGAAGACAAATACTCCTCCGCCCAACTCTTTTATGAGCTCTACAGAACTTTTGAGCCTGTCTCTACCTGTGTAGACCAAGATGTCTTCAACGTTCCTTAAGGCGGTGGCAGACTTTCCCACCTCAAACCCGAGGAGCTCCCTAAAAAGCTTTACTCTCTTTGACCTCGGTTGTGAGGTGGCAGATGCTACGACAAGGACGTTCTCTATCTCTTCTCTCCTCTTTCTTAGGTAACTTTCAAGCTCCTTTACTTCCTCGTAGAGCTCTTTACCTGCCCTGTTCCCGAGCTTGGCGATGAGCCTTTTAAGCTCAATTACTTTCATGGCTGTATCAATGTCTTTATCCGTAAACCCGAGCAGTTTTAAGACCTTGTCCACGTTCTTGGCGCTTTTTAGCAGGGAGTCAACATCATCAACGAAGACAAAGTTGAAGGGTTTAGGGATTATCTCGTAGTTTCTGTAGAGGAAATTGGTGGTAGTTACGAGGATATCGTACTCTCCCTTTTGGATGGCCTCTTTTTCTTTTTTCTTTCCGGTATAGGCAACTATCTTCCTGTCGGTTAGCTTGGAGAGCTTTTGAACTGTCTGAAGGACTAAAAGCTTTGTAGGAACTAAAATGTAGACCTTTCCTTCTACGTAGGCCGATGTAACGAGACCCCAAGTTGTTTTCCCTACTCCCGTGGGAGCAATCATTGTAAAGGACTTTTTTAGTGCGACTCTTTTTGCCCAAGTAAGTTGTAAGCTCCACGGCGTAAACCCGGTTTTTTCCTTAAAAAAGCGGGAGTAATCCTTGGTGAAGGAGTCAATTTTGCATATATCATCAAAGCTTAAGAGTTTGTCTCCTAAGGCGAGGCAAATTTCTTCAGGAGTCTCGTAGTGGATGGGAGTTTTAAGGCACTCTTCACACGGTAGTCCCTCTTTCAGTCTTTCGTCTGAGATTGTTCCTCCGCAGTTGGGACACATTCTACGGAACTCAGCAATCTTCACCTTTTTCCTCCGTTTTTAATTAAATCTTTTTAAGTGTACCATACCGAATACGTTATAATGCCTGTAAAACCCTGTAGCGGAGAGATAAGATGAAAACGGTAAAGCACTTTATACCGACGAAGGTCGTTTTTGGCCGGAAAACTGTTCGCAGGATAGGGGAGGAGATTGAGAGTTTAGGGTTAAAGGGAGAAAAAGTAGCGGTAATCTGCGGGAAATCGGCAGTTAGTAACGGTTACGTTGCAATTATCAAGGAGCAGTTAAAGGGAAAGGTAGAGGTTTTTGATATTGTTGAGCCGGAGCCGACCGTTGAAGTTGCTTTAAAGGTGATTGAGGAGGTAAAGAAGTTCTCTCCGGAGCTCCTTATAGCCGTAGGAGGCGGTAGTCCCTTGGACGTTGCAAAAGTCGTTTCCGTTATGCTTACAAACGAAGGAGAGCTCTCAGAGTTTATCGGCGTTCCGGAAGCCTTTAAAAGGCCGGGCATTCCTCTTGTGGCTGTGCCGACAACGTCCGGTTCAGGTTCAGAGGTTACCCCCTACGCTGTTCTTACGGACAGGAGAAGGTTCAGGAAAGCTCCCCTCATTTCCCGTTACCTCTACCCGGTTCTTGCTATAGACGACCCAGAGCTTACCTTCACGATGTCTCAGGTAGTAACGGCAAATACTGGTGTTGATGCCCTTACCCATGCTATAGAGGCCTTCGTATCAAAGAGGGCTACAGAGATTTCTAAGCTCTACTCAAAGAAGGCTATTGAGCTGATAGGGAGGTTCTTACCCCGCTCCTACGGTAACCCGAGGGATGTAGAAGCAAGGGAAGGGGTAATGTTTGCGAGCCTTTTGGGGGGAATGGCGATAGCCGATGCCGGCGCAGGTCTCGTCCACACTCTAGCGCACGTTCTCGGTGTAATACTCAGAATTCCCCACGGCCTTGCGAACGGCCTTTTCTTAGTTCCGGTTCTTAAGTTTTACGGCCTCTCAGCAAAGGAGGAGATAGAAGAGATAGGGAGGTTGATGGGCTTTGAGGGTAAGCTTTCAGACGTTTTAGAGAACCTCCGCGACTTTTTAACGTTCCTCGGTATACCTCAGCGTTTGAGGGAGGTGGGAATTAGGGAATCGGATATCCCCACCTTTGTTGACCTCGTTATGGAGAAGAAGTTCCTTATGGGAAATCTCCCCCGAGTACCTACCGAAAGGGACGTTAGAAGGATACTAGAGGAGAACCTTTAAGGGAGGCACCCTACAAGGTGCCTCCTGCTGTTTACTCTTTTTCGTTTTTGTCCTTTTTCTTATCCTCTTCGGGCTCTTTTACGATAATCTTAACCTCTCTCCTTGCAGATTCGGCCTTAGGAAGCCTTATCTCAAGGATTCCCCTATCGTAGATGGCCTCTATACCCTCTTCTTTGACCTCAACGGGGAGAGGAATTACCCTCTGGAACTCTCCGTAGAAGCTCTCACTGAAGAAGACGTTCTCTTTCTCCTCTTTTTTCTCCTGCTTCCTTACACCGCGGATGATGAGGTAGTTGTCCCTTACCCTTACGTCAATGCTGTCCTTGTCAAGTCCGGGCATCTCTGCCTTTACGACGACTTCGTCGGGCGTTTCGTACATTTCAACTCTCGGTTCAAGGCCACTCTCAAGTCCCAACTCCCTACCAAAGGTTCCGAAGCCTCTCATCATCTCGGACATGAGCCTTTCCATTTCTTGGAAATGCCTGAAGATATCCTCAAAGGGATCAAATCCCCTTCTCCTTCCGAAGAACCCTCCAAACATCTCTCCCTCCTTAAAATGGTTTTGTAGGAAATCTGAGTTCATTATTTAAATTATTCTTCCACCTTAGTTTTGGCAAGCTTCACTCAACACCGAACTTTTTCCTTTTCCTCTTTACAAAGCTCAGGAGCTCCCTTAAAGAGAGGGCATTTAAGACCGACCTCTTTTCAACCCAGCCCCTCCTTGCCGTTCCTACCCCGAGCTTCATCATCCAGAGGTGGTCAGCGTGGTGGGAGTCTGTACTTATTGAGAGGTAAACGCCGTTTTTGACGGCAAGCCGACAGAGGGAATCTTTTAGGTCAAGCCTGTTGTAGTAGGCATTTACCTCTAAGGCCGTTCCTGTTTCCTTGGCCTTTTTGAAAACGGCTTCTAAGTCAAGGGGGTAACCTTCCCTCTGTCCTATTATCCTTCCTGTTGGGTGAGCTATTACGTTGACGTAGGGGTTCTCCATTGCCTTTAAGATTCTCTCTGTGTTGTCGTGGGAAAAGCGGGAGTGAATGGCGGC
>QNYI01000154.1 GCA_003978805.1 Desulfurobacterium sp. | reverse complement strand
CGGGAATCGGCAAGAAGTACTCTGTAAAGACCGAGAAGGGTGACTACATAGTTATCGTTATCCACCACACGGGGAAAAGGGAGATCTACTACTTTGAGGACGAGAATGAGGAACCAACGGCGGTGATTGAGCTAACCGACGAGGAGGCGAGAACCCTCGGAACCATATTAGTCGGAGCTCTATTCCAGCCAACTTCCGACGAGGAGAAGATAGGATTCCTTATGAAACACTTAGCCTTTGAGTGGATAAGGATACCGGAAGGTTCTTTCCTCGTCGGCAAAAGCTTGAAGGAGCTTGAGATAAGGAAGAAGTACGGGATAATTGTGGTTGCAGTAATAAGGGAGGAAAACATTATCGTCTCTCCCTCTCCCCTTTTCCCCTTACAGGCCGGCGATACGATAGTTGTTGTCGGTTCCCTTGAGAACGTGAAAAAGTTCCTTAAACTCGTGGAAGGTAAAGGGGAGTAATGGAAAACCCTATATCCTCTTTAGCACTTCTCCTTTTTGCCCTTACGGCCTCATACATAATCTCTGTAAAGCTGAGGTTTCCGGTAATCCCTATCTACATAGTTAGCGGTATCGCAGTATCCTTACTCTCCCACGTCCACGAAACCCACTTCTTTGAGGTTCTGGGAGTAATCCTCCTCCTCTTTTACATAGGTCTTGAGTTCTCGGTAGCAGAACTTGAGAGGAACTTTAAGGCCATCCTTTCTGTAGGCCTCATTGACTTGGCGTTAAACACTATTCCAGTCTTTCTTATAGCTAAACTCCTCGGGTTTGACAGTTTTACCTCTTTAGTCCTCTCTGTAATCCTCTACCCGAGCTCCTCCGCAATAGTCTCAAAGCTCCTCATAGACCTCAAGAAGCTCGCCAACCCGGAGGTAGAGACCGTCCTCTCCATCCTCGTCTTTGAAGACATAGCGGCAGCTATACTACTGGCCATCCTTACAGCCATCTCGGGGGGGTCGGTAGATCCTAAAGGGATTGTGAGAATACTCGTAAAGGTCTTCTTATTCGTCACAGTTGCCTTTATGGCCATAAAGAACCTAAGGTGGGTCATTGACTACGCTTTCAAGCGTTTTGGGAGCTCTACAGAGTTTGCCGTTCTCTTTACGGCAACAGTCCTTTTTCTGGTAGTTGAGGCTACGTTCGGCTTTGGGCTGTCTGAGTCTATCGGTGCTTTCGTTGCAGGAATGCTATTTGCAGAGAGCTCCTATAAAGAACAGGTGGAGTCCGTTGTTATACCCTACAGAGACCTCTTCGGAGCTCTCTTCTTCCTCGCCTTCGGACTCTCCATAGACATCTCCTCATTCTCGTCGGCGATAGTCCTACCACTTAGCACGCTACTTGCCGTTTCTTTCCTAACAAAGCTCGCCACCGGCGTAGTGACGGTCAGGTTCTACAAGCTTGGAACAAAAAGGGGACTTTCTGCCGGCCTGATGCTACTACCCAGAGGGGAATTCTCTATCCTCGTTGCAGCCACAAAGCCAGAGCTCATTCCTCTGACGGCAACTTACGTGCTACTTTCTGCAAGTTTCGGCTCCATAGCTATGAAGGAGTCGGGTAGAATCCTTAACCTCTTCTTCAAGAAGAAGCCGAAGAAGAAGAGCAAGCTTACCCGCTCTCAGCTCTTGGGGGACTGAGATGTTTGTAACTTTTGAAGGTATAGAAGGTTGCGGTAAAAGCACTCAGGCCAAACTCCTCTACGAGTGGCTGAAGGAAAACGGGCACAAAGTTCTTCTCACGAGAGAACCGGGAGGAACGAAAGCTGCAGAGGAGATAAGGGAACTTATCCTTAAGCATCGGGAGGAAACGTTTCCTCCTTTTGCAGAGCTCTGCCTCTACACGGCAGCAAGGGCTTTCCACGTAGAGAACTTGATCAGGCCTTCCCTTGAAAAAGGGTTCATAGTAGTATGCGACAGGTTCTCCGACTCCACCGTAGCCTACCAAGGTTACGGCAGGGGACTATCCTTAGAGCTAATTAACTCAATGAACAGGGAGGCTACTAAAGGACTGGAACCGGATATAACGTTTTTACTTGACGTTCCGGTAGAAGTCGGACTTTTAAGGATTAAGTCAAAGGTGAAAGACCGGATTGAGGAAGAATCCCTTAGGTTCCACCAGAAGGTAAGGGAAGGTTTCCTAAGAATCGCTGAAGAGAACCCGGAGAGGGTAGTAGTAATTGACGGAACGAAGGATATAGGAACTATTTTCTCCCAAGTCCTTAACCACGTAGTCAGGAGGTTATAGGTTGACCCTGAGCACCGTCGTCGGGCACTCAAAACAGCTCAGCGTGATAAAAGCTCTCGTTAACTCCAACACCTTTCCCCGGAGCTCCCTCTTTGTAGGCCCTGAAGGAGTCGGAAAGAAGCTTATAGCAACCGAAACCTTAGCACTCTTAACGGGTTCTAAACTAAGCGTAAAGGTCATAGGAAGTGAAAAGCCGGCAACGATAGATGAAGTAAGGGAGGTCTCCTCTTGGCTCTTTACAAAGCCTACTACAGGCCACGGGAAAGGGGTCGTTATAGACAACGCCGACGAGATGAAAAGTGAGGCGGCAAACGCCCTGCTCAAGACCTTAGAAGAACCTCCCGATTACGGATACATCGTTTTAGTGGCCAAAAGTGAACAGTCGGTTCTCCCTACCCTGCGTTCAAGGTGCAGGATCTTTCGGTTTGGAAGGCTCAGCGACGCCAACGTTGAGTACATTCTGGAAAGTCTCGGAATAACCCCTGATAAGAGGGTCGTTAAGCTGTCAAACGGGAGCGCCGGAATGGCCGTAAGGCTCTCAGAGAGCCAAGTCCCTGAGCTCATTCAGGAATTCTTGAACCTCATGAGGTCAAAGCAAAGGCTTCAGGGAATAGTGAAGTTCTCAGCCAACTTCTCTAAGCTATCCCGGGAAGAGACTCTGCTATTCTTGAACGCCCTTGAGAACCTCCTCTCACAGAAGGATACGATAATTAAGTGGTATGAGGCCATAAGAAAGGGAAGGGAGTTTCTAAGGTTCTACGGGAAACCTCAGTCGGTTGTAGAGTGGATGCTTATTGAGGTTCTCCTTGGTAATCAGAACTGAACGTGAACCCTTTTTACCTTCTGTTTCCTGATGGACTCGGGAATTTCTTCAAGGAGGTCGTGGTTCCTTATCTCCTCCGGGTCTTTAACGCCGTTAAAGTTGATAAGGTAGAAGGCCTGCCTTTCGCCGTAAACGTTCGTCTCGTCAAGGACGAGACCACACACAGAGAGCTCTCCCTTGGCTACCAAGCCCTCAAACTCAGAAATTGACAGGAGTTTTTCTATCTGAACGTCTATGTTTATCTCCATAAGCGCCGCGTTCAAGCTCTTGGGGTCACCTTCGTAAAGGGGTAAGAGTATGTCAAGGTTTTCCTCGTAAACCTTCCTGAGGAGCTTAAACTCAACCTCTGCCGCCTGAAAGTCAAAACTTACGAACTTTTCAAGGTTAACCGCCGTTGAGCCCGTAACGGCAACCAAGGGAACTTTTAAGTCCTTAACTGCGTAGAAGATGGAGGTTAAGTTAGGGAAAACCTGAGCGGCAGCGTTTGACACTATGAAGCTCTCCGGGAAAAGGGAAGAGAGCCTCCACACCATAGAAGAGGTGCAGACGATACAGCAGTCGTAACTCCCGTGTCTGTCCTTTACGACACAGTCCCTAACAAGGAGCTTTTCTATCACTCTTACAGCTTCCATTAAAGCACTCTTATCTCTATTAGGTTTTCAAGAGTATCAAGTATAGCAAAGGAGGACTTACCGGTAAGGTAACCGCAGAGCTCCCCGGGGTTAACTACCTGACAGCTACCTATAACGCGGGTATCAATCTCGTGGGTGTGACCGTAGAGGACGTAGTCAAAGTCTCCGGACTTTGCAACCGACTCCAAGAGGTAAGGCTCGTGCATTACTGCAAAGCGCTGTCCGTCTATAACTTTTACGGCGGGAGACTTCTCTATGAGTCCACCGGAAACCTTTAAAAGGCCGGCAATTTCCCCATCGTTGTTCCCAAAAACGCCGATAAAGTCGCACTTAAGGCCGGAAAGGAGGAGCTTTACAGAAAAGGGAGAAACAAAGTCGCCACAGTGAATAACAAGGTCAACTCTCTCTTCGTTAACAGTCTGAACGAACTGTTCTAACTTACGGAGGTTATCGTGCGAGTCTGAGATAACGGCTATCCTCACTTCCCATCCCCTTTAGGCGGTTTGTTTGACGTAAAGTCACAATCGGGGTAACGACTACATCCGTAGAACTTCTTACCCTTTTTACTCCTCCTCTCAACTATATCACCTTCTCCACACTTTGGACACTTACCGTAAGTAAAGGGCGTAGTGTACTTGCAGTCAGGGTAAGCCGAACACGCTATAAATCTACCATATTTACCGCTTCTTACGACTAAGTCTGCGCCACACTCAGGACACTTTTCTCCCGTTTTTTCCGGTTCTTCAGTGGAAGATTCCTTGTACTTACACTCCGGATAGGCTGAACACGCTATAAATGTTCCGAATCTCCCGTGAATTTTAAGGAGGGGAGCGCCACACTTAGGACACTCCCTACCAATTTCTTCACCTTTTAGTTTTTTAAGCTCTTTCTCCGCTTTTTCTAAGAGCTCCTTAAACTCTCCGAAGTAGAACTCAGAAAGGAGTTCTTTCCAGTCCTTCTTTCCCTCCTCTATCTTGTCAAGCTCTTCCTCAATGTTAGCAGTAAACTTCACGTCAACAATTTTCGGGAAAAGTTTTTTAAGGAGAGAGTTTATAAACTCCCCGAGCTCTGTGGGAACGAGCTTTTGCTTTTCCTTTTTGACGTAACCCCTTTGAATAATGTTAGAGATTATCGTAGCATAAGTAGAAGGCCTACCGACACCTTCCTCCTCAAGGGCCTTTACAAGTGTTCCCTCTGTATAGCGGGGAGGGGGTTCTGTAAAGTGCTGAACCCCTTTTACTTCCTTTAAAGCTAACTCCTCCCCCTCCTTAAGTTCAGGTAAAAGCTTCTCTTCAAACTCAATAGGGTAAACCTTAAGGAAACCTTCCTCCTTCAGTGTACTACCAGTTGCCCTAAAGGTAAGACCTCTCCCCTCTATGTCAACGGAGACGGTATTAAAGACGGCATCTTTCATCTGGGAGGCCACAAACCTACGCCAGATGAGCTCGTAAAGCTTATACTGCTCCGGCGTCAAGTACTTCTTTACGCTCTCGGGAGTCCTGTAAACGGAAGTCGGCCTTATCGCCTCGTGGGCATCCTGAGAAGCTTTTGGGGTTTTTCCTTCGTAACTCCTCTTTGTCCTTGGAAGGTAGTCTGCTCCAAACTCCTCCTCTATGAAACGTCTTACTTCCTCCACAGCCTCGTCTGCAATTCTCGTAGAGTCTGTTCTCATGTAGGTAATGAGACCGACCCTCTCACTTCCAAGGTCAATACCCTCGTAGAGCTGTTGGGCTATCTGCATCGTCAGCTTTGCCGGAAATCCAAAACGGCGGGATGCCTCCTGCTGCAAGGTAGACGTGATAAAGGGAGGTTGAGGTTTTCGTCTCCTCTCCTTCCTCTCTACCTTCACTACCTTAAAGACGGCCTCTTTTGCCCTTTTAACAAGCTCTTCGGCACTCCTTTCATTTGGAATGTCAAACTTATCAAGCTTCTTTCCATCAACTGCAAAGAGCTTCGCAGGGAACTCGCCGTCCTCCTTTTTAAAAACTCCCTCTATAGTCCAGTACTCCTTCGGAACAAAGTTCCTTATCTCCTCTTCCCTGTCACAGATGAGCCTTAAAGCTACAGACTGAACCCTCCCAGCAGAGAGAGCTCTCTTAAACCTGCGGGAGAGGAGGGGAGAAATTGTATACCCGACAATTCTGTCAAGGATTCTCCTTGCCTGCTGGGCGTAAACTTTGTTCTCGTCAATCTTATCGGGATTTCTAACGGCCTCCTGTATGGCCTTTTTTGTTATCTCGTGAAACCTTACCCTATAGATGCCGTCCTTCTTTACCCTCTTTAAGGCGTTTGCTATGTGCCAGCTTATAGCCTCCCCTTCCCTATCCGGGTCTGTGGCCAAGAAGACCCTCTCGGCCTCCTTTGCAACTTTCCTTATTTCCCTTAAGACCTTGTCCTTACCTTTTATGGTCACGTACTTCGGCTTAAATCCCCTCTCTATATCAACGCCAAACTCGTCCTCCGGTAAGTCTACAACGTGTCCCATAGAGGCCTTAACTATGAAGTCACTTCCCAAGTACTTCTGTATCGTCTTCGCCTTTGCCGGTGACTCAACTATCAAGAGCTTCTTCTTCCCCATACAGTCCTCACCTCTAATGTCTGTGTTTATCTTCGTTTGGCTTTAAGAGCTCTAAGAGCTCTCCACTCTTAAACTTCTCTACAGCGTCGTCAAGGAATTTTACCTCCGGCGGAACAAGGTAAACCTTTATCCCTAAGCGGTTCCTTATCTTGTCAAAAGCACCGGGTCCCATTTCCTTAACAAGAACGGCTGTAACTCCTTTTTCCTTAAACATCTCTGCTATGAAAATGCCCCTTCCCCTTTCAACGTGGAGGCCGGGATTTTCAACAACCTCAACGCTACCGGAATCAGTATCAACAATAGCAAATAGGTTAGACTTCCCAAAGTGAGAGTTAACAAGCCTCCTCCCTCCAATTTCTGTGTCAAGAACAGGAACAGCAACTTTCATATCTAACCTCCAATGTAACCTTATTTGACCTAAGTCAAAGCTTACTAAAAGATCCTCCCGTAATTTTTACTTTAAAGAAAAAATCCTATCAAGGATGAACGGATGTTCGGCTTCTTCAAAAAAGGGAACCAGAAAAACCAGAACCAACAGAACTTCTGCACCGAGACAGACCTTGCCCAAGGCGTAGGGGTAAAAGTTCCCAGCTTTCACGAGAGCGTTAACTACATGTATCAAAAAGTAAGAGAGGCACAACTCTCAAACGTCGCCGACCGCTTTGAAGCAATGGAAAAAGTAAGGTGTAAATTTTGTAAGGAAGGCGTCTCCTGTCAACTCTGTTCAATGGGACCTTGCCGTATTACACCTCAAACCCCAAGGGGTGTGTGTGGAATTGACGCCCACGGTATCGTTATGAGAAACCTCCTCATCAAGGCAAACATGGGACTCTCTGCCTACACGTACCACTGCAGGG
>QNYI01000003.1 GCA_003978805.1 Desulfurobacterium sp. | reverse complement strand
CGGCAAGGAAGAACCACGGAAAGATAACAATGGAGGACTTTGAGGAGGCCAAGGACAAAGTTACAATGGGTATTGAACGTAAGAGCATGGTCCTCTCTGAAGAAGAAAAAGTAACAACCGCCTACCACGAGGCCGGCCATACGCTCGTTGCAAAACTCCTTCCCAATGCCGATAAAGTTCACAAAGTTACAATTATCCCCCGCGGAAAGGCATTAGGAATAACTCAGCAGTTACCTGAAGAAGATAGGTACACCTACACGAAGGAGTACCTCCTTGATAGGCTCTGCGTCCTCTTCGGTGGAAGGGTAGCCGAGGAGCTTGCCCTCGGAACGATATCAACGGGAGCAGGGAACGATATAGAGAGGGCTACAGAAATCGCCCGCAAGATGGTTGCAGAGTGGGGAATGAGCGAAAGGATAGGCCCAGTGGCCGTTAAACTGAGAGAGGAGTTCGGAGAACCGGCAGAGCTTGTAAGTGAGGAGATGAAGAGGTTGATAGACAAGGAGGTCAAGAGGATAATCAAGGAGACCTACGAGAGGACAAGGGAGCTAATCTCAAACAACATGGATAAGCTGGAAAACTTGGCCAAGGCGCTTCTTGAAAGAGAAACTCTAACGGGAGAGGAAATTGACCTTGCAATGAAGGGAGAGCTCCTCTCTTCCGATTCTGGTTCCGGAACTCCACCGGCCTCAGGAAAGAACAGGAAAGAGGAGAAAAGGAGGGAGGAAGAAAAAATAGAAGGATTTGGACTCAACCCACAACCGGAGGTTTAAAGTTGGCTTTTGACAGGGAAAGGATTGAAAGGGCAGTAAGGGAGATACTCTTAGCTATCGGAGAAGACCCGGACAGGGAAGGTTTAAGGGACACACCCAAGCGCGTGGCCAAAATGTACGAGGAAGTTCTCTCAGGTTATAACGACTCCCCGGACAACCATCTGGTTCTCTTTTCTGAAAAGTACGATGAAATGATAATCGTCAAGGACATTCCCATATACTCCCTCTGCGAACACCACATGCTACCCTTCTTCGGGAAGGCTCACGTAGCCTACATACCGGGGAACAACAAAGTAACAGGCCTCTCTAAGCTAGCAAGGATAGTTGACGTCTACTCAAAAAGACTCCAGCTCCAAGAGAGAATGACAGAACAGATAGCCGATGCCATTATGGAAAAGCTAAAAGCAAAAGGCGTCATGGTAATCGTTGAAGCACAACACCTGTGTATGATAATGAGGGGCGTTAAAAAACCCGGCTCCTACACTGTCACAAGTGCAGTAAAGGGAGTCATGAGGAACGAACCTACAAGAATGGAAGCCCTCTTCCTCATAAAGGGGAGGTAAAGGAAGGGATGAGAAAAATAATCGCTTTAGCTTTAACGGCGCTGGCAACAACTTCCTGCTTTTCCCTTTCGGGGGGACAAAAGCAGGTTAGACCAGCTCCACCACCTCCTCCACCGCAGACTACGAAACCTTCACCAAAAGAGAAAGCAGAAGGTTACTACCAGATAGGCATTTCGTACCTTAGGCTGGACGAGATACCTTTAGCCCTCAACTACCTCTTTAAGGCCAAGGAGCTCTCCCCGAGAGACCCCAAGATATACAACGCCATCGGGGTCGCCTTCTTAAAGCGGGGAGACCTCGTAAAAGCTGAAGAAAACTTTAGGAAAGCCATAAAGCTCAAGAGGGACTTCTCTGAAAGCTACTTAAACCTCGGAATCGTCTACGAGGAAAGGGGTAACTACCAAAAGGCGAGGGAGTACTACAACAAAGCACTCTCCAATCCCCTCTACCTAACTCCTGAAGTCGCTTACTACCGTTTAGCCCTCCTTGACTTAAAGGAGGGCAAGAAAAGGGAGGCGGAAAAAAACCTGCTGAGAGCTCTAAGGAACAACCCAGACTACATACCGGCCTACATAGAGCTTGCAAAACTTTCCGAAAGTGAGGGGAAAACGGAGAGGGCAAAAGAAATTTACTTTAGGCTTATAGGCCTCTACCCTAAGCTCCAGTACCCTTACTGTGCCCTTGCAGAAATATACCTAAAAGAGAACAAACGCAGACTCTCAAAAAGGTACTTTAAGAAGTGCATGGAAGTAAACCCCGAAAGTGAACTGGGAATAAAAGCAAAACTAAAATTAGAGGAACTAAATGAACAGACTCCTTGATATTTTAATGGTTTTCCTTTCCGCAGTGATAGCTATCTCAATAGGTGTTATAGTTGCCTTCTATCCGTCTGACAAAGCCATTGTAAACACAAGGTATGCGGAGACAAAGGAGCTCTCGGACACGGGAACTCAGAAAAGGGAGAGCTCCAAAGAGAGCTCTACCTACACTCCCGGAAACATCCCGGAGGAAAACACAACCTTAGAAGATGAGATAAACAAGAAAATTTCCTCGTCCTTCAAGAAAATAAAAGAAGGAATCGTTTACCACCCTGCCCTCATCCTCAAAGTTAAAGGCGTTAGCAACGGAACAGAGGTACACCTCATAACCTTTTCAACAATGGAATGGCCTTTTATCAGAACCTACATCTCTGACGATACAGTTTTAGAAAGGCCTGAAAGAGTTTACCTATGCGAGGACGGAATAGTTGATATCAGCTACACTATAAAAGGTATCTGGCCTCCCGAAATTCACCGCGGAAAGTTAGAAGGAAAAGGTATACTCGTTACACCTGACGAGAAAGGGAACTTGAACTTTAACGCGTTTAACGGCAACTGCACGGACAACGGCTTTGTATTTACCGATACGGGAGAATTTGCAGGTATCTGTTTTGGAAGTAAATTTATAGGTGCAGAGGAGCTTTACAGGACTATCCCTTCAGAGTGCCAAACCATCTACCCTAAGGAGGAGGGAAGAGATGCCGATATACAGGGCGAAAACGGATAGCTGGTACGTAGAGAGGATAACTTCTCTTCTTGCGGGAATTTTCGTTTTCGGCAGCGTAATCTTAGGGCTAACAGTTAACAAAAACTTCCTCTACTTTACAGCCTTTGTAGGATTTATGCTCATGTTCTACGCCATCACCGGACTATGTCCTTCCTCAATCCTTCTACACAAGTTGGGAGTACCCTCTCTCCTTGAAAAGTACTGCAAAGAGGAGAAGAATTGACTATATTTATAGCTACAAATTGCTGGCGTAGCTCAGCTGGCAGAGCGGGGCACTCGTAATGCCCAGGTCGGGGGTTCGAGCCCCCCCGCCAGCACCACTTCTTAAAAGAAAAATAAAAAAACGAAAACTCCCTTACGTAGAAAAAGGGCAGGGCTGAGCCTGCCCAGAATACTTAGGTTGTGGAGCTCTCTGCGTCGTTGTAGATGTCACCGACAATCGGATCGTTAAAGCCTTTAAAGCCCCTAACTGTCTCAACCCTAAACTGAGTTGACCTATACCAGATGTCCTTAGGAGGTTCTTTAACAGGAGTAAGCTGCCAACCCCTCATCTCTTGGTAGTAGTCCCAGTTTACGTACTCGTTGAAGTTGTGGAGGAGGTCGGTGATTACAAGTCCCATGTCAAGGAGGACTTTCTGAATCCTGCTCCACTTGTCAAGGGAGGACTCCCTCCTTGTAACGCCGAAGTACCCGGCGCACCTTTCCCCTTTAAGTGTTGCTACTCCCCTACCGACAAAAGCCTTGATAGCCTCAACCGTTTCAGGCGGGTCTGTAAAGAAGGTATCGTAAGCGCCTACAACGTCCTCCGGAAGGGGCTCCCTTAAGTCGTGAACTCTCGCGTCAATGTTTAGGTTGTACTCTTCAGATACTTCCTTAATGAAGTTTACAAGCCTTTCATCAATTTCAAGGATGGTTACCTTAGCCGGCAGGCCTGTAAGCGCTAAAGCGATGCTCATCAAGTCATCGTCACCAAGAACGATAACGTTCTTACCCCTAAGGTCTCCCCTGTCATCAGCAAGGGCTACCCTTGCAAAGGTGTTTTCGGGCGTAACGTAACCTTGGTCGTACTGGTGGATGGCAGGGGGTCTGTTCTCCTGTATTTTGAGGAACTTCTCATAGGCACTTTTTAATTCGTCAATAACAACGCTCCTTCCTTTACAGGTGGGACATCTGTGGGACGCAAAGGGTTCAATTCCCGCTTTCTTTGCAAGCTCTGCTCCTGCCTCTGTGAGGAGAATCTGTGTTCCCTCAAAGGCAACAAGGTCACGCTTATTAAGGAGCTTTAAAATTTCCGCAACGAGGGGAAGGGGTTCGTCAGAAAGGTCAACGATCCTCCAGAAGTTTGAAGAGGACATAACGGCTGCGATTACCTTCTCAACGCTCCTTCTGTAGGCGGGGACTTGGGTGTTTGCTTCAGCTTCTTTGGCAATCTGCTCAAGTATCTCCATCTTTACTCCTCCCTATATACAAAGTTTGGAATAGCAAAGGCTCCGTAGTGAACGTCGGGATTGTAGTACTTGAGCTCTCCCTTATCTTTAACAAGCTCAATGTACCTCTCCTTGAGCTCTTCCTTCTCTATAGCCAAGGGATCGGCATTCACAGAACCGATAGTGAAACTCCACATACCCGAGGGATAGGTTGGAATGAAGGCAAGGTACGGCCTAACTACGGGAAATACCTTTCTTAACTCTTCAACAACTTTTCTATGAACTCTGTTTTGGGCAAAGGGAGACTCTGACTGCGTCACAAAAATGCCGTCCTCTTTGAGGGCTCTCTTTGCATCCCTGTAGAACCCTTCTTCGTAGAGAACCTTTGAAGGGCCTATAGGATCTGAACAGTCAACGATTATGACGTCGTAAACCCCTTCTTTCCCTTTCACAAACTCTCTCCCGTCTTCAAAGGTCAGGTTAACCCTCTCGTCACTGAGGGAAGAAGAGATGGTAGGGAGCTCCCTCTTTGCGAACTCAACCACTTCCCTATCTATCTCAACCATGTCAACCCTTTGGGGATCGTGTTTTAAGACCTCCCTAACGGTTCCACCGTCACCACCACCAATAACGAGGACGTTCTGAGGTCTCCTACCAAGGGTAAAAAGCGCTGGATGGACTATCATCTCATGGTATATAAACTCGTCCCTCTCAGTTGTCTGAACTGCGCCGTCAAGGACGAGCATCTTTCCAAAGTCTACAGTGTCAAGGAGGAGAATCTCCTGAAAGGGAGTTTTGGCCGAGATGGCACTTTTAGCCTTAAATTTTAAAGCCGTTCCCTTTAAGTCCATTCCTTCGCCTTCGTAAACTTCGGTAAACCAGAGCTCCACAGCTACCCCCAAAAACTTAAGATGAGCTCCCTAACAATCTTTGCCCCGAGCATCTGGGTAATTCCCGACGGGTCAAGGGGAGGAGAGATTTCAACAACGTCAAATCCGACTACGTCCAGTGCAGGAGGTAATTTATAAATCACCTCAAAGAATTCAAGCGGAGAGAAACCTCCCGGCTCTGGAGTTCCCGTTCCGGGAGCAAAGGCTGGGTCAAAGAAGTCAACGTCAACGGTAAAGTACACCGGCGTGTTTATTCGGCCGAGAAATTCGGGAAGTTCCCTTAGACTCCTCAAGTAGGTTATCCTCTCAGAGCTCCTCATAAGCTCAAACTCTTCCCTCGTTCCACTTCTGATTCCCACCTGAACCAGAGAACAACCGAGCTCCAGAATCCTCCTCATAACGCAGGCGTGGGAAAACCTCGTCCCGGTATACTCATCCCTGAGGTCTGCGTGGGCATCAAACTGGACAACGGTAACCTCGCCGTAGCGGTCAACGAGGGATTTAACCACAGGATAGGTAACGGAGTGCTCCCCTCCGATTACTACCGGTACCTCTACGTCCTCCATAAACAACTCTACAGCTTTAACCATTCCTTCCGGTGAAGAGGGAACTTCAACGTTCCCCAAGTCCTTAAAGGCTACATTAAAGAGGCTTCTATCAAGCTCAGGGCTGTAGTCCTCAAGGTTTTCTGAGAAGAACCTAACGCCATCGGGGCCAAAGCGAGCTCCCGGCCTAAAACAGGTAGTTGCGTCAAAGGGTACTCCAAAGATGGAAATCCTCCCTTCAGAAGAGGCACACAGGAACTCCATACCACCCCCAAAAATTGGTAGAATTGACCTCAAATAACGACAAGGGAATTTTATGAAATGAAGTTTAAGCTGAGGGGAACAAACATCATCGCCATAGAGCTCCTTACGGATGAAAACAGCTTCAACGTTGAAGAAATAAAGAAGTTCATCCTTGAGAAAAAACAGCTACTACGGGGAGCAAGGTTTATAATTTCAGTAGAGAATAAAACTCTTAAAGAGGAAGAGGTAAAAGAACTTACCGACTTCTTGGAAGGCATGGAAGAGTTGACATTCTGCGGACTGAAAACCAACTTAAAGGAAAATAGGGAGCTCTGCATAAAGCTGAACGTACCCTGCGACCTCTCAAGCATGGAACTTGAAAAGGAGAAGGATAGAGCCGAGACTGAAGAGATAAAGTTCGTGAGGAAGACCCTCCGCTCAGGAGATAAAATAACGTCAACGGGAGATTTAGTAGTAATGGGCGACGTCAACCCCGGTGCAGAGATTGAAGCCGGGGGAAACGTTTACGTTCTGGGTAACCTGAGGGGAACCGTTAAGGCCGGTATTGGGAAAACCAGCGGGGAGGTTAGAGCTCTCTTCTTTCAGGCTCCGAGGTTAGAACTCTGCGGTAAGGAACTCATCTTTGATAGAAACGAAAAGTACGTAAATTTTAGAGTAAAAGTAAAGGACGGAGAAATCAAATTAGAACCTCAAAACGAAAAGAAGGGGAGATAATGGCAGACAAGGTAATATGCATAACGTCGGGAAAGGGAGGAGTTGGTAAAAGCACGGTAACGGCCAACATAGCAACCGCACTTGCAGCAAAGGGCTATAAAGTAGTGGCGATAGACGCGGACATCGGCCTCAGGAACCTTGACCTCATTCTCGGCCTTGAAAACAGAATCGTCTACGATATCGTTCACGTCATAGAAGGCGTCTGTCCCGTAGAGAAAGCTTTAGTAAAGGACAAACGAACCAAGAACCTGTTCCTACTCCCGGCCGCCCAAACCAAAGATAAAAGCGCCGTTAAACCGGGGGATCTCGTAAATATCGTTGAAAAGCTCCGAGAAAAGTTTGACTTCATCTGGGAAATAGTAGGACAGCACTTTGATGGAATACTCTTCCTGTATCCTGCTCATGAAAGCATTGAAAGATTAAAATTCTATATTGATTTCTTTTCAAAAATGGATTCTTTTTCAACAGCTTTGAAGATGATTCTCATTACTCACTGTGAAAAAGCAGAAAA
>QNYI01000112.1 GCA_003978805.1 Desulfurobacterium sp. | reverse complement strand
AGAGGAAAAAAGGCCTCTACCTCTGCTAAAAAAGTTCTAAGCGTTAGGAGAGGGAACGGTCGGCTTACCCTTTCTTGGTCGGTTAACGTTCCCGATAGCAAGCACAGTAAAAGGTTGCCAGCCGTTAGCGCTCGGAAGATAGTCCCTTACCTTTTAAAAGTTAGGGACAAGATAATGTCCAACTGGAATAATCCCTACATCGGAAAACCTCTGGCACAAAAGGAAAAAAGGGTCGTTATCTACGTAACTATTAACAGAAACGGGAAACTTGACGAGATTAACGTTGAGCGATTTTCTCCAGATATGGCCTTTAACCGTTCGGCGATTTCTGCTATTTATTCTTCAGAACCTTTTGACCCAATTCCTCCTTCTATAAACCTTGATAAGGTAAGGGTAAAGGTGAACTTTGAGGTTAAGTACACCTTACGTCGCTTCACTTTTTTTGAAGGCTTGGGTGAAAACCCTTCGCGTAGAAGTTGTATTCCTTGCAAAGCCGGCTTTTCCGTCTATTGTTGCCTTCTGGCACGGCAGGATGTTCCTTTTGCCTTTTGCCTTTCGGCATTACGCATCTAGGGTCTCAATCCTCATAAGTCGTCACAGAGATGGTGAATTTGTAGCCCGTCTGGTTGAGGCTTTAGGTTTTTCTACTGTAAGGGGCTCTACCGGGAAAGGGAAAGGAGGGGATAGAGCTTTCCTCCAGATGGTTAACCTCTTAAAATCGGGAAAAGTGGTCGCCATAACGCCTGACGGTCCCCGCGGACCGCGGGAGGTGGTAAAGCCGGGAATTGCCCGCCTTGCCAAGAAAACGGGAGTTCCCATTTACCCCCTTACGTTTTCTACAGACTTTGGCAAGAAGCTCGGCTCTTGGGATGAGTTCTTGATTCCCTATCCCTTTTCCCGGTGTAAAGTGGTTCTGGGTGAACCGATTTTCCCGCAAGAGTACGGGGAAGATGAGCTCGTCAAAAAGGTAGAATTAGAACTGCAGAGGTTAACGAAAACCTGTGATGGGGAGATGGGATGGAAAGTTTAGTAGCAATAATTTCAGACTACGGGCTTAAGGACCACTACGTAGGGACTCTTCACGGAGTTATAAAACTCATTTCTCCGGAGATTCAGGTTGTTGACATTACCCACAACGTTAGACCTTTTGACTTAGTTGATGCAGCCGTTAAGCTTAAGTGGTCTTACAAGTACTTTCCTACGGGAACGGTGTTCTTAGTCCTCGTTGACCCGGATCCGACTGCAGAGCCGATTATAGTTACTACCGAAAGGTTTTTCGTTGTTTGTCCTAACAACGGAGTTGGCAGTCTAATGTTTGAGGAGGAACCCCCGGAGGCCGTTTACAGAATAAATGCAGACCACTACTTTATCAAGGGAAAGGGTAACTTTAGAGGTAGGAACCAGCTTGCTCCTATTGCTGCTGAACTTTCGCGCCTCGGTTCTGCCCGCCACTTTGGGGAAGAGCTTGAACTTACAAAGCTCAAGCGGTTTAGGTTGCCCCAGCCTAAGGAGGTCTCCCCCGGTGTTGTTGAGACGATAGTCTTAGACATTGACCACTTCGGTAACATCGTTCTTAACTTGGAGTATACCGGGAAAGAGCCCCTCTACGCAGAAGTATCCGGCAAGAAGATACAGAAGGTAAGGAGCTCTTTCGCCGGTGCCCAAAAAGGGGAGCTCTTCCTCTCTGTAAACCCGGAAGGTTACTTCCAGATAGTTGCCTACATGGCTAATGCAGCTCAAGCTTTACAGGTGAGAAGGGGAATGAAGGTCAGGGTGGCCTTTAAGGGGTAACAAATGTGGGATGCGGTTTATGATGTCATAGTCATCGGTGCAGGTCACGCCGGCTGTGAGGCTGCGTTAGCTGCGGCAAGGATGGGTTGTAGGACGGCACTCTTTACAATCAACGTGGATAGAATTGCCGAGATGTCCTGTAACCCCGCCATAGGTGGTGTTGCTAAAGGGACGGTTGTTAGGGAGATAGATGCCCTTGGCGGGGAGATGGCAAAGAACATAGACGAGACGGGAATTCAGTTCAGGATTCTGAATAGACGTAAAGGCCCTGCAGTAAGGGCACCGAGAGCTCAGGCCGACAAGCGTGCCTACAGGGAGAGGATGAGGAAAGTCATAGAGAACACTCCTAACCTTGACGTTATACAGCAGATAGTTGACGACATTGTCGTTGAGGAGGGAAGGGTAAAGGGAGTTGTCACCCACATAGGGGCAAGGTACGGCGCTAAGGCCGTTGTGGTTACCACCGGAACGTTTTTAAGGGGAAAAATTTTCATCGGGTTCAACGAGTTTGAGGGCGGTAGGATGTGGGAACCTGCCGCAAACAAGCTTACAGAGTTTTACCTTCGCCACGGCTTTAGGGTGGGTAGATTAAAGACGGGAACTCCCGTGAGGATTGACGGGACTACCATAGATTTTTCTAAGATGGAAAGGCAGGACGGTGATGAACCACCTCCCTTTTTCTCTTACTGGACAGAACCGAAGGAAGTTGAGCAGATACCCTGCTGGCTTACCTACACTACCCCAGAGACCCACAGGATAATAAGGGAAAACCTCCACCGCTCTCCTATGTACGGTGAGTGTAAACTTATAAGCGGTGTTGGCGTTAGGTACTGTCCATCAATTGAGGACAAAATCGTTAAGTTCCCGGAAAAGGAGAGACACCACGTTTTTGTGGAGCCGGAAGGGAGAGATACCGTTGAATTTTACCCTAACGGTACATCTACAAGCCTTCCCTACGACGTTCAGGAGAAGATAATCCACTCTATACCCGGTTTAGAGAACGCTAAGATTACCCGTCCTGCCTACGCTATTGAGTATGACTTTGTTGACCCTACACACCTTTACCCTACCTTGGAGACAAAAATAATTAAAGGGCTTTTCAATGCCGGTCAGATAAACGGAACAACAGGATACGAGGAGGCTGCCGGTCAGGGAATCGTTGCCGGTATAAACGCCGCCCTTTATGCTCTCGGAAGGGATGAGAGGTTTATCCTCGGGAGGGACGAGGCCTACATAGGTGTCATGATAGACGACCTTGTTAACAAAGGTGTTAGAGAACCCTACAGACTATTTACGTCAAGGGCGGAGTATAGGTTGCTCCTAGTACGATAACGCCGACTATAGACTTGCAGAGTACGGCTACAAATTTGGTCTTTTGACGAGGGAGCAGTACGAAAGGGTAAAGAAAAAGTATGAAACGGTTAAGGTCTTTATTGATAGGCTCAAGGAAGCTAAGTTAAAGCCTCAAGAGGTAAACCCCATCTTAGAGGCCTGTGGTTCAACGCCTTTAAAGGAGACAAAAAGTGCCTATGAGGTTCTCAGGAGGCCAGAAGTTCCGCTTAGTAGGTTGTTGGAGCTCCTACCGGAGTTCCGGTTAGAGGACGATGGGTTGCTAAAGGAGGTTTTAGAGGAAGTAGAGATAGAAGTAAAGTACGAAGGCTACATAAAGCGCCAGCTTGAGGAGGTAAAGAAGTTCAGGAAACTTGAAAACGTGAAAATTCCCGAAGACTTTGACTACGATAAAGTCCCCATCTCAACGGAGGAAAGGCAGAAACTAAAGGAGATGAGGCCTTTAACACTTGGTCAGGCTGCAAGGCTTGAAGGGATAAGGCCTGCGTCCATTCCTATTTTGGCCATCTACATAGAGAAGTGGAAAAGGGGAAAGAATGGCTCTTGAGAGGTTGAGGGAGCTCTGCCTTCTTAACGGGATAGAACTAAAAAGAGAACACTTTGAGAAGTTTGAGAGGTATAAGGAGCTCTTAAAAAAGTGGGGGAAGAAAATAAACCTTACCTCTATCCTTAATGATAGGGAAATAGAAGAGAAGCACTTTTTTGATTCCCTTTTGGGACTAAAGGCCTTTGAGGTTTACGGCTTTAATCCGCAGGGTAAGTCCTTTTGTGACATTGGCTCAGGGGCGGGCTTTCCCGGCGTTCCGTTGGCCATAGTCCTTGAGAATTCATCCTTTACCCTTGTGGAATCCCGCCACAAAAAGTGTGTCTTTTTGGAGCAGTTAAAGAGGGAACTAGGGCTTTCTAACGTGAATGTTTTCTGTTCCCGCGTAGAAGAACACGACGGAAATTACGATATTCTCCTTATGAGGGCTGTTAAAGACCCTAAGGGAGCTGTGGAGATAACGGAACACCTCTTAAAGAAGGGAGCTCTCCTGTGCATCTACCGAGGAAAAGAGGAGTTTAGAGGAGAGCTCCTTGGCTATGAGCTAAGGTGTATTTCTTTAAGACTATCTGGAGTTGACTTTAAAAGACACTTCCTATTTATCAAGAAGTAACTATTAACCTAACGTTAAAGATCCTTTTAAAGTCGTCCTTTACCTCAAAGGAGATTCGCCTTCTGACTAAGAAGTTCCTCCAGTTCATATTTACGTCCCTTGATATTACGTTCGTTCCTTCACTTCCGTGAAAAGCGACAAACTCAAAGGTGCTCCCCTTTGGAACCTTAAAGGTTTTGCCGGAGGAGATTTCCACTTCCCTCCCGTTGATTCTTATCCTTGCCGTATAGATCCTCTTCCTTTCAAGGAACTTCCCCGTTTCAGAAATTAGTGTGTCAAAGTCGGGCTTTATCTTTATCCCGTAGATCTTAAAGAACTCCTTCATCATAAGTAGGTGAAACCTAACCTTTGTCTCAAGGGTAGGGAGTTGTTTGGACGCTTCAAGGCAGAAGGCGGGAATGTTGCACTTAGAGAGGCAGTAGTAGGTAAGGGACTTCCTTTGCTCCGGGTGCTTGGTATCAGGGGAGAAGGTTCTTGTATTGAATACCGGTATCTTCCACCTCCTCCTTGAAACTTTCTCGTTTACCGCCCTTGCGACTTCTCTGGCAATCTTTCCGAGAGGGTAACCATTAAAGTTCTCTTCATCAATTACTATACACTGCCCCCAGAACCGTGGGTTCAAGATGTGGAAACCGTAGCCGTCGTGAAGGGATAAAACAACGTCGGGACGGAGCTCCCTTATCAGTTCTTTTAACTTTTCAACGTAAGGGTAATCGGGATCTTTTGGTGAAAGTGTCGCGAACTTTCTATTCATATCTCCGTTATAGCCCCTTACGTTGGCCAGTACAGAGAGGAAGTTACTCCTCGGAGCTACTATGAGCTCTCCCTCTTCAACCTCCACGGTGCGTAGGATATCTGCTGCTTTGTAAGCTCCCGGCTCGTTGCCGTGGATACCGCCTACAACGAGTATCCTTTTTCCTTTTTTCTTTCCCGTAATCACCGTCTCTTGAAAAGGAAACGGAGGAAGCTTTACCCTTACTCCCTTCCTCCTTGCAGCCTCAGCCCTCTTGGGGAAGGCAAAAAACAGGGAGGAAAGAGCTCCGACTATAAATTCTCTTCTCCCAAGATTTTCCACTGCCCACCCTCTTTTATAACGTAGAGGAGTTTTCTACCCTTAGATGAAAAGTTGTTTGAGCGATAGTCAAGTTTCAGGCTAACTACGTAAATATTACCAAATTGAAGGAGCCTACCGTCCTTGGTAATAGCTATGTCGGAAATCTTTATCTTTATCCACCTCTTGTACCGGGTTACCCTCCTCTTGTACTTTACCCACTCTTTATATCCACCCCTTTTCCAAACGAAGTTTTCCGAGTATAGGTTAAGGTAGTCGCTGATGTTGCGGGGCGTGTTTTCCCAAGCTTCCTTCCACCTAAGAACGAAGTTGAGGATGGATTCCTTCTCTTTCAAGTACTCCTCTTTATCGGCGAAAGAAAGGTCTGAAACAATGACAACGGGGGTGACCTTCGGTTTTATGAACTTTCTAAGCTTTTCTAAATACTCGTTTTTTAGGACGATGCACCCGTTAGTACTGTGAGGAGGACGGTTTGGGTTATCCGTTCCGTGTATCCAGATGCCGTGTCCATCGCGTTTTAAAACCTTCCTGTCAAGGAGGTTAGGGTAGTTTAGCGGGTAAGCGCCTATGCCGTACATAGGTGGAAGTCCACTCTTCCAGTAGAGGGGAAAGTAGATACCTTCCGGAGTTCTGAGGTCTCCTTCTTCAAGCTTGTCTCCCGGCCGTTTTCCCGTTATGCAGGGGAACTTTGCAACTATTTGGGGGAGACCTTTATTTATCTTTACTATGTAGAGAACCTCTTTGGTTTTGTCTACAAGGATCGCGACAGAGTTCCGAGGCAAAGTAAAAACGTTAGAAACAACCTCTTGGAAAGCAAAAGATTTAACGTTAAAGATAGAGATAAAAAGGAGCAATAGGAAAAAACTTTTTCCCATCAAGCGCTCCGTTCTTGGAGTTGTTACATAATTTTAACACTCCTTAAGTAATGGAGGAAAGCTCGTTGATTATCTCTTCAACGTCCTTCTTGGTAACCTCTTTTCTCGTGGCAAAGTCTTCTATTCGGCCGGAAAGCCAAAAAAGGTATTCTGCGCTCTTAAAGTCCTTTGATATCTTTCCTCTCATTACCGGCCTGAAGTAGCCTATCGGTCTTGACCACAGGGTTACGTCCTCTGAACCGCACTTTTGGCATGCCGTCTTCCTACCAACCATCTTGTAGCCGCAGCTGTTACACGTAGTTAAGAAAGGCGTCTTTGTAAGGTACTGTATCGGGAAGTTCTTGATGATGTTAAATATGAGCCTTTCCTGTTCCTCGGGCTTCATCTCTTCGGCGGTGAAAAGGTGCATAATGCTACCGCCGGTAGCATAAGACTGGAAGTGAGAGTTTACGTCTATCTGCTTTAGGAGGTCTCCTTCCTGAAACGGAGCTTGAAACCCGGAGGTTAGAAATACCCTTCCGGATGCCGGGTCGCCGTTAACGAACATCCTTGGTTTTACCCTTTTTGTCCTCTTAATGCTCTCCATTTCCGACCTCCACAAGCTCAAAAATCTTATCGCCAAATTTAACGATCGCCTCCTTTATGAAGAGGTTTAAGTAAGGGTCTTTTGAAATCTTGTAGTCCCTTTCTCCGTTTAGGACGTCTGCTAACGCTTTTGCAAACCGGAGGTCTTTCTCTGCCATCCTGCAGGCGGCGTTTTCGCTCGGGGCATACTCAAGGGAGTAGAGGACTTTGTCCCTCTCCATAAACTCCTGAAGTTTCGTGTAAAGGTACTGGGCAATTCTATGGGCGTACTCCTTGGCCTCGTCGTTAAATAGGCCACCTTTAAAGCCTGCGTTTATCATTCCTTCGTGGACGCCGACTACGGAGAAGATGTTAAATAGTGATCTGTCGTCTTTCTGGTAGAAGGATAGGTATGGGAAAAGGTCATTCCAGTGCTTCTTTAGCCACTCTCTCTTCCTCTGGAGAGCTCTCGCTCCGACGTCCATTAGGTAGTCAATCATACTCTTTAAGAACTCAAAGTCGTCTTTTGCAAGGAATAAGAGCCTGTTCATATTGATGGCGTATACGCCGATTCCTCCAACTCCGCTTCCAGAGTGGAATGGGTTTGAGCCTGTAACTGCCTCAACCTGTGAGATGTTGAACAGCATACGGCAGTTAAAGCTAAGGATTCCGTTCGCAAGGACAAATGTCTCGTTATCTTCAACTTCTATGTCAAGGAATTGTTTAGGTTCTTCTAAAACTTTCTCCTCAACAGATTCAATTTTAACGATTTCAACATCCCAGCTTTCGTAATCCTCAAGCTTTTCATTTGTCAATCCGTACTTTTTAACGAAGTCCCAAGATACCGTTGGAGTTTTAATGTAGCTTCTGTTGCCGGAAGCAGTAACTACAGCCTTTTCTTCAATGAGGGTAGTCGGAACGAGTGAGTAGCAAGAGGACTTTGTGGGTTTTGAAATCTTCAGTGTCTGTGAGTCTTTTCTTATCCTTAGAGTATGTTTGATTCCGTGAATCCAGAGGAGGGAGGAGAGTTCTTTTACTAAGGGCTCGTCGTTTATGTGAATCTCTGTATGTTTCCCTCTCCTGTAACCGTCTCCGTCAACAAAGCCTTTTAGGAAGGATTCAACTACAGACCTTGGAGACGTTTTTAAGACAGGTGGTAGTTTTCCGTACTTGACGATTCCGTTCTTGACGAGAAATTCTGCAAAACGTCTTCCGTATATCCAGAGCTGTAAGGAGCTCTCCTTTCCTTGCCACTTCTTAGTGTAGATTTTCGCAGAGGAGATAAAGTTGCCAAAGTACTTAAAGGCCGTCTCTTTTGCCCTTTCAAGTTTTTCCCTTTCGTTTACACCGGCAGTAAGCACGATTCCGTTTAGCTTGGTACGGTTGCGATAATCCTTTATAAAGCAACCTTCTGCGTAGAAGTATCCAAAGAACCATGCAAGTTCTTCATTTAGCTCAGTTCCGTCTGATAGTTTGGCGTACGACTTGGTTTCAAACAACGGCTTCTTGACGGTAAGGCCAAAATCTCCGGGCTTAACTTCACAGGCAGGTTTCCACGTTATTCTGTTCTCTTCAGGTGAGAATACAGCTACCCTGTGAGTCGGGTCGCAGACAATCTCAAAGCCGTTCCTGAACCTGATTCTTACTTCCTTCTTTGAGCGAACTTCTAAGAGCTTAGTTACTCTTTTCTTTTCAAGCTTGCCCGTTTGGGGATTCACGGAAGGGACGAAGATGCCTTCTACTTCCCACCACTTTTCGGAGCTCCCCTCGGCGATAACCTTTTTTGCGAACCTTTCCTTGATTTCCTGTAAAGTTAGCCACTCTGGGTGTTCTTTTCCTTTGATGTAAACAAAGAGCTCTGTTTCTGGAACGAGACAGCAGTTAGAGTAAATCATCCCTTCATCAAAGGGTTTTATGTACGGGTTTTTCTGCTTATAAATGGAAGGCTTTTCAAAAGGTTCTCTCAGGTAGTTTTGAACGTAAAATCCACCAAAATACTCGCTTTCTTTGAGGAGGAGCTTCCAAGCAGGGTTATTCCTGTCAAAGTCCTCTGTGATGTTTACAGTTATGAGAGGGAATGTAAATGGGTTACCGTCTGCGTCCCCTTTCCTCATTGCCTTTATAAAGGCGATGTTTATCCTGTCAAAGTAGTTGGATGGAATCTGACTGTAGGTGATGTTTAAGAGTTTCCCCGCGTAAACGACCGGTTCGTACTTAAGTCTACTGTTTGGCTTCCCGAAGTCCAATGTAATGTTTGAGAAGGGGGAGTTTCCACTCCTAAAGGGAAGGTTAATGTTGTAGAGGAACTCCTGCCAGAGGTTTTCAAGCTCGTAGTCTGAGTAGCTCTTCCTGCCCTCCTTTTCTAAGTAGTAGAGGTATCCGGCGGCAACTGTTGAAAGGTCGTTTAAAGAGGTTGCTCCGGAAACTTCCTGAGCTACAAGGCATATAAGGTTTGCACACTGCATAAAGAGGGTTTCCAGCCTTTTTGGAGGAGCTGCTTTCCTTTCGTTCTTTGCGTTGCTTTGGAGACCATGAAAGGCAATGTCTTTAGCTGATAAGCCAATACAGTAGGCTGAAAGCCTATATGTTTGGTGGTGGTATGACCAACCTTCCTCGTGGTGAATTCTTACCGGAAGACCTTTATATACCTCGTCAAAGAGGTAATCCTTCATTATTTCGCCAACTACAACGTGCTCAAGGACGGGAATACCCCTTACGAAGTTGGCATTGTTACGGGAGATGTCATCGTTGTCAATGAAAAGCTCTATCAGCTTAAAGTACTTATTCATCTACCTCCTCCACAGAGTAGAAAGGGTTAAACTGGTGGGGTAAAGATTTTAACTCTTCCGAGATGAGTGTTCTGTCCTCTTCGGTGAGGAGGGGATAGGTGACAGTCCTAAAGAGTGTGAAGGGCAGGGAGTATCTTTTTATCGTGTTTATTGTAATCCTTAGTCTATTGGCATATTCGTATACTGCCTCGTCAGGGACACCATCATCCGAAAATAGAACTCTCTTAAAGCGTTGGAGCTCTGAAGGGGTGTACTCACCTTTAAGGGGAATCTTCACGTCAACGGCAAATCCGTCTACCAACCTTTTCTCAATCAGTCTTTCTACGACTTCCGGGTTTGTTCCGTTCGTGTCAACCCTTACGGGGAATCCCAGCTCCTTTATGAACCTCAGACCTTCTTCAAGGTTTTCCTCAAGCGTCGGCTCACCTCCGGAAACGATTATAAGCTCAACTCCGAGGAGCTTTAACATTGAAAGCTTTTCTCTTAGCTCCTCGTAGGTGAATTTCTCTTCTTTGCCACTATAGGCGTATCTATTGTGGCACTGAAAACAGTTGAGGTTGCATAGATTGATGTCTGTGTAAAGAACTGCCGACTGAACCCCCGGATGATCCTTAAATGTAATAGGAATGTCAAGTTTGAGGAAGGGGGAAAGAGCCATTAGACACCTTCGGAGATTTTATGTGTGGTTATTCCTGAGAAAGAATTTTACCGCAAGGAGGGTAAGAATGAAGGTGCCCTCCCCGAGGGGAGAGCAACAAGGAACTT
>QNYI01000103.1 GCA_003978805.1 Desulfurobacterium sp. | reverse complement strand
CGCTTTTCTCTCTTGCTCATTACTATTAAAATTCCGGCGATGAGCAAAGCTGAAAGGAGGACTCCCACCATAAGCACAATATAAGGAATTAAACCTTCACCTTTCATCTCTACTCCCAAAAGCAATTAGAAAAACCCCTATGCTCGTAAATACAGCATACCAGATGACCGCCCAGATAGCCTTCTCTACCGTTAGCTCACCGTGAACGAGGGGCTGAATAAAGGCAAAAACTAAACCAGCAACTCCTACGTTCAAGAGTTGCTTCCCAAGCTCTAAAGAAGCCACCCTCCAGCCCATTAGTTACGTCCTTTAAACCATACTTGCAACCTCTTTAAAGGCAACCTCGGCAGCCTCTACCGTCTTTTCAATGTCTTCATCGGTATGAGCTGTTGACATAAAGGCAACTTCAAACTGGGAAGGTGCAAGGTAAACCCCCTGCTCAAGCATCTTTTGGAAGAAGGCTGCGTAAGCTTTTGTGTTGGATGTTAAAGCGTCCTGATAGTTTTTAACGTCCTTAGGTGTAAAGTAAACGATTGAAATGCTCTCTATCCTCTTAAAGCAGAGCTTATCCTCTATACCTGCCTTCCTTGCAGCTTCTCTTAAGCCTTCGGCAAGCTTTTTAGTTTTCTCCCTCAAGGACTCGTAAACGCCGGGTTTTTGGAGCTCCTTTAACGTAGCTATCCCCGCCGCCATTGCAAGGGGGTTACCGGATAGCGTTCCGGCTTGGTAAACGGGACCTTCTGGTGCAAGGTAGTCCATTATCTCCTTTTTACCTCCAAAAGCTCCGACGGGTAGTCCACCTCCTATGATCTTCCCAAAGCAGGAAAGGTCGGGAGTGATACCGAAGTACTCTTGAGCTCCTCCGAGGGAGAGCCTAAAACCTGTTATGACTTCGTCAAATATTAGAACGATTCCCTTTTCTGCCGTTAGTTCCCTCACCTTTTCAAGGTAACCTTCCTCCGGGATTATGAGGCCAGCGTTGGCCATCACAGGCTCCATTATTACGGCCGCCACATCGTCACCGACTTCGTCAATAACCCTTTTAAGGGCATCTATGTCGTTAAAGGGAACGGTTATCGTATGCTTTGCAAAGTCCTCAGGAATTCCGGGACTCGTCGGAACCCCAAAAGTTGTTAGACCCGAACCGGCCTTAACGAGAAGGGCATCTACGTGGCCGTGGTACCCACCTTCAAACTTGATAACTTTATTCCTGCCCGTATAACCCCTTGCAAGCCTTATAGCAGACATCGTAGCTTCCGTTCCCGAGTTAACCATCCTTACTTTCTCTACGCCGGGAACGAGGTCTACTATCATCTTGGCAAGCTCTACTTCAAGTTCTGTGGGAGCTCCGTAGCTTGTCCCTTTCTCTGCCTGCTCCCTCACCGCCTCAACTACCTTCGGGTGAGCGTGGCCGAGTATCATGGGCCCCCAAGAGCAGACGTAATCAACGTACTCGTTACCGTCAACGTCCCATATGTGGGAACCTTTCGCTCTTGCGATGAACCTCGGAGTTCCTCCTACAGATTTAAAAGCTCTCACGGGACTGTTCACTCCCCCGGGAATGTACCTCTTTGCCTCCTCAAAGAGCTCCTTAGAACGCCTAATTTCCATTTTCTACCTCCTCTTAGACATTGATTACCTCTTTTTCTATCTCCTCTCTTAAAAAGGGTTTTAGAGCTCTTCTCACAACTAAATCTACCGGCCTATGCAACTGATTCTCAAGGAAATCCTTCAAGGCCATATAGTTCCTGAACGTTTCAAATCCTTCCTTAAACTCTACCAACAAATCCACGTCGCTACCTTCCGTTTCATCAGCCCTCGCAAAAGAGCCAAACAAATAAAGGCTCTTGACACCAAACTTCTCTTCCAAAAGAGGCTTTATTCTCTTTAGCTCTGTTAAGACATCCTTACTCACAGCACCCCCTTTGTAGAGGGTATCCCCTCTGCTCTTCCATCTATTTTAACGGCCATCCTCAGGGCCCTTGCAACGCACTTAAAGGTTCCTTCGGCTATGTGGTGAAGGTTGAGACCGTAGTGACAGTTTATATGAAGGTTACAGGAAAGCGAAAAGGCAAAGGACTTCCAGAACTCCCTGAAGAGGTCAAACTCAATTCCCATCAAGGTAGCCATCTCCGGAAATCCCCTGTAGACAAAGTAAGGCCTCCCTGAAAGGTCAATAGCTACCGAAATTAGGGTTTCATCCATCGGCAGTGTAAAAAAGCCGTAACGGTTAATCCCTTTTTTATCGCCGAGAGCCCTTTTAACAGCTTCCCCGAGGACAATTCCAACGTCCTCTATAAGGTGGTGATGGTCAACGCTAACATCACCGGTAGCTTTTACTTTTAAGTCAAAGAGACCGTGCTTTGAAAAGAGTTCAAGCATGTGGGTCAAGAAAGGGATATCCGTCTTAACCTCGTAGTTTCCGCTACCGTCAAGATTTACGTAGAGTTCTACCTCCGTCTCCTTCGTGACTCTCTTAAAAGTAGCTTCCCTCAAAACATCCCCCTAAACGGTATTCCTCACTCCTTAAACCCTGCCGGGTACGAGCCGAGTATCTTAAAGAAGTTACAAGTTTCTTTCAGCTCCTCAAGGGCTTTAGCGACCCTATCCTCCTTCCTGTGTCCCTCAATATCAACGAAAAATACGTACTCCCAAGGCCTCTTCTTCGTCGGGCGGGACTCAATCTTAGAAAGGTTAACGTCATACACGGCAAAAGGCTGAAGGGCCTTAAAGAGAGCTCCCGCTACGTGCTTTGTGCTAAACATTACAGAGGTTTTATCCCTCCCTGAAGGGAACTCAGAGTCGGTTTTACCTATAACGAGGAAACGGGTAAAGTTCTTAGAAAGTTCCTGAATGTTCCTTGCCAATATGTTAAGGTCGTAAAGGAGGGCTGCCGCCTCGCTGGCTATCGCTGCAGTTCCGGGCTCTCTGCTTGCAAGTTCTGCAGCCTTGGCAGTGCTTGAAACCTCCTCCACCTCAACTTTCGGAAGGTTTTCAGAGAGCCACTTCCTTGCCTGAGCAATTGCGTGGCGGTGGGAGTAAACTCTCTTGACCTTAGAGAGCTCTGCCTCCTTACTCATAAGGTGAAGGTTAACCGATACGAATATCTCCCCGCTTATCTTTAGGTCTGTGTCAAGGAACATATCTATGGTGTAGTTAACTATTCCCTCTATGGAGTTCTCAATGGGGACAACCCCGTAGTCTACCCTTCCCTTCTCTACCTCATCAAAGACTTCCTGAATGGAGTCCATGGGACGAAGGTCTGAAGAAGTTCCAAAGTGCTTTAAGGCTGCAAGGTGAGTAAAGGTTGCCTGAGGACCAAGGAAGGCAACTTTTGTAGGCTCTTCAAGGGCTCTACAGGCAGAAATTATCTCCCTAAAGATTGCCCTGATGCTCTCAGGAGGAAGGGGTCCTTGGTTTATCTCTTCAAGCTTTGCGAGTATCTTAGCCTCTCTACCGGGAACGTAGAAGGGGAGACCCTTCCTCTTCTTTATCTCTCCCACCTCTTGGGCAAGGCGGGCCCTCCTGTTTAAGAGGGCAAGAATTTCCCTGTCTATGCGGTCTATCTCTTCTCGGAGCTCTGAAAGGCTCTTCATTCCCTCTCCTCTCAAAGTGTAACTTCTATTTTAACTTACTTGACATTTACCGCCTTCCATTCAAATTTTCCAATGGAACACTTTCTAAGGGAGGACTTAAATGCCGATTTATGAATTTAAGTGCAACGAGTGCGGTAAAGAGTTTGAAAAGTTCCTCCTCTCATACTCCCAGATAGGCAGTGTAAAGTGTCCGGAGTGTAACTCCGGAAACGTCGTTAAGAAAGTATCCGCCTGTGCAGTAGGAGGTGGAGACTCCGGAACTTCCGGAAGTGCTTGTACCGCTTTTGGCTGAGGCATCTAAAAGGCGGGGTTCCCGCCTTCAACCTCTACCTCCCTTCCACAGACGACCACTTTACTTAGCTCGTTGAGTATCATGTTAGGGGTGAAGTCAACTCCCGTCTCCTCCTTAAGGTTAACGATCAAGAGGGTAACAACCTCCATTAAGAGCTCCCCATCACTCAAAGAGAAAAACTTCTCACAGACGTCCCTTTCAACTTCCCAGCTGGCTACCAGTGAGCCGTCTTTTCCGTAAATTTCAACTCTCCTTTCCACCTCTAAGCTCCTTCTCCACTTTTTCAAGTAACTTGAGCTCCTCTTTCGTCAACAAGTTCTCCTTTTTCAGCTTTTCAATAACTTCCGGCTTCCTTTCAAGGGTCTTCCTTAAAGACTGCTCCTTTCTCCAGAGCTCTATCCTTTTGTGGTGTCCTGAGAGGAGAACTTCGGGAACTCTCATCCCCCTAAACTCTGCCGGACGGGTGTAGTTGGGATATCCCAAGAGTCCCCTGTCCATAAAGGAGTCGGCCTTTAAACTCTCTTCATTCCCCAGAACTCCCGGTAAAAGCCTTATGACGGCGTCCATAATCACCATGGCAGGGAGCTCCCCACCGCTTAATACGTAGTCCCCGATTGAAACCTCTTTATCCACGAGCTTTTTTACCCTTTCGTCAACCCCCTCGTACCTCCCGCAGATTATAAGGAGACGCTCCTTTTTGGAAAGTTCCAGAGCCATACCTTGATTGAAGGTCTCCCCCCAAGGCTCCGTAAGGATAACGTAGGGCTTTACTCCCTCTTTTGTTAGCTCCTCATAAGCCCTAAATATCGGCTCAGGCTTTAAGACCATCCCGGGACCGCCACCGTAAGGGACATCATCAACTACCTTGTGCTTATCCAGAGCAAAATCCCTGATGTTTACAACGTTTACTTCAACTTTTTTTGACTGGATAGCTCTTCCTATTATTCCCTCTCCTAAAAAGCAGTCAAAAAGGTGGGGAAGAACGGTTAAAACGTCTATCCTCATTCCTCCATCCCTTCAATGAGAGAAACAACTATCTTCTTGTTCTTAACGTCAACATCCTTTACAAACTGGCTTAAGAACGGAATTAGAACCTCCTTTCCGTCTTCTTTCTCAACTTCAAGGATGTGGCTTGCCGGTTGCTCCAAGATACCCTTTACAACCCCTATCTTTCGGCCATCCTCGTTGAAAACCTCACACCCCATAAGGTCAAAGAAGTAAAACTCGTCCTCCCCCAGCTCAACCTGCTTGCTCCTGTCTATCCATATCTCTCCGCCTATTCTCTCCTCTGCCTCCGTCCTATCGTTTAAACCTTTAAACTTGATTATGTAGAGACCCTTGTGACGCCTCATTGACTCAAGCTGTAACTCCTCCCTCTTTGTTCCCCTATAAACGGGAACGGTATCAAGAACCTTGATTTGCCTTTCAAAGACGTCAGACTCAGACTTTACCTTTACCTCTCCCTTAATTCCGTGAACGCCGACGATCTTCCCTATCATTACCTCGTTCTTATGGTCAAAGGCCTTCCTCTGACGCCTTTCAAGAATCTCCTTTATGCTCCTTTTCCTCTTCCCCATCCTCAAATTCCTTAAAGAAGGTTCTCCCCTTCAAGGTCTCCCTGTAGAGCCAATTTAATTTTACTGCGGAGCTCCAAGACATCAATTCCGAAAACCTTCCCGGAATAACTTTCAAGGAGATGCAGGGCATTTTCAAGTAGCAACCTGTAACCCCTCTCGTTGTAGTTCTCCAAATGGTAAAAGGCAGAACCCACCTGTATGAGAGCCTGAAGGAAATTCCTCGTGTTGCTGAAATCTCCCATCCAGACGTGTTCTAAGAGCTCGTGAACTTCAAAGAAAAGGCCAGCCCTAAAGAGCTCCCTCGCCATAAGAACGTTCTTCTCTACGTCATCTCCGACAGGCTCAAAATCCCCCAAAGTGGCTAAGAAGTTCTCATACCTCCTTGCCTTCGCCTTAAGGTAAAATTCCGTAAAGGAGTCTAAGCTACTCACGTCAAAAGAGAGGAAACCGCCGTTCCACTTAAGGAGGGGAAACTCTGAAAGGAGTTCCTCTTTTTCCTTTTCCGGTAACTCTACCTTGCCGTAGAGAATCGCCTTTACTACGGCGTTAAGTTTTTGAAGCGCCTTTTCGTCCTTTTCCCTCAGGAAATCGCACAGCTTATCGGCAAACCAGTCCCTAATTTCAAAAAAGTTCACTTAAGTTCCCTTTTTATCTGGATTTAGGGAGAAGGAGGGAAGAACCCCTCCTTAGTTAGTTCTCAGAGCCGACGACTTCGTCGGGGTGGGCAATCCTTCCGAGAACGGCAGAGGCAGCCGCAACTGCCGGAGAGGCAAGGTAAACTTCGCTCTCTGGGTGTCCCATCCTTCCAACAAAGTTCCTGTTGGTTGTTGCAACAGCCCTTTCACCCTTGGCAAGGATTCCCATGTGGCCACCGAGGCAGGGGCCACAGGTAGGTGTAGAAACGACGCACTCAGCTTCAAGGAAGATGTCAATGAGTCCTTCCTTTAGTGCTTGCTTGTAGATCTCCTGCGTTGCCGGAATAACGATACAGCGGACGTTCGGGTTGACCTTCTTCCCTTTTAAGATCTGAGCGGCAACCCTCAGGTCGCTTATTCTACCGTTAGTGCAAGAACCTATAACCACTTGGTCTATTGTAACGTGGGTAGCCTCCGTAACAGGTCTCGTGTTTGACGGAAGGTACGGGAAGGCCACTTGAGGCTCTATCTTGGAAACGTCTATCTCGTAGACTTCTGAGTACTCCGCATCGGGGTCGGACTTATAGAGCTTGTAAGGTCTCTTAGCCCTACCTTTCACGTATTCAAGGGTCTTCTCGTCAGGCTCAATGATGCCGTTCTTTGCTCCGGCCTCTATGGCCATGTTGCAAATTGTAAAGCGGTCGTCCATAGGGAGCTCCCTTATGGCTTCACCTGTGTGCTCCATCGTCTTGTAGAGAGCTCCGTCTACCCCTATCATCCCAATAACGTAAAGAATTATGTCCTTTCCGCTAACCCACTTTTGGCGTTTCCCGTAGTAGATGAACTTCATCTGCTCGGGAACTTTAAACCAGACCTCCCCGGTAAGCCAAGCGTAGGCCAT
This sequence comes from Desulfurobacterium sp., assembly GCA_003978805.1. Classification (GTDB taxonomy): domain Bacteria; phylum Aquificota; class Aquificia; order Desulfurobacteriales; family Desulfurobacteriaceae; genus Phorcysia. Next base: position 1,233 of record QNYI01000103.1, on the reverse strand, counting down.
GTCAGTAGAACCTACACCTGTAGCAAAAGCACCGAGAGCTCCATAAGTACAGGTGTGGGAGTCTGCACCGATAACAACATCTCCGGGAACAACAATACCCTGCTCGGGTAAAAGGGCGTGCTCTATACCGACCCTTCCTTCCGGCCAGAAGTGCTTAATGCCGAACTCCTTCGCAAAATCCCTCATCATCTTGACCTGTTCAGCTGCCTTTATGTCCTTGGCCGGGACAAAGTGGTCGGGAACGAGGGCAATCCTTTCCCTATCCCAAACGCTTTTAGCTCCGAGCGCCCTCACCTGTTTAATGGCAATGGGAGCGGTAACATCATTGGCAAGGGCAATATCCACTTTGCACATAACAAGTTCACCGGGATAGACCTCTTTCTTACCTGCGTGCTCTGCAAGTATCTTCTGGGTTATGGTCATTCCCATTTTTCTACTCCTTCCAAGAGTTTAGGTCTGGAAATTATAGCAACAACCTTAAAAGTCAAAGCCGTAGTCTTCATCGTCAAAACTAAAGTCGCTCTCACTCTCGTCAATAACTGGAGGGAGCTCCTCGTCCTTCACCGGCGGGGACTCTTCTTCAGTTACCCTTTGAACGCTTGACTCCTCAAGGTTCTCAAACCTCGTAAACTCCTTTATAAAGGCAAGCTTCACCGTTCCTGTTGGACCGTTCCTCTGCTTGGCAATGATTATCTCGGCTATTCCCTCTTCTTCCGGATCCGGATTCTTCTTGTAAACCTCCGGACATAAACATTACAACGTCTGCATCTTGCTCAATGCTGTTATGAACGATAAAGTCATTGGCAACAAAGTTATGAACCTTAGGTACAGTCATATCGTAAACTTCTTCAACACCAAGTTCCTCAATCTCAACAATTTCATCCCAAAAAATGTCTGAACTTGACAAGTAATAGAGAGTTTTATCACCAAGAGCTCTAAATATCCTTTCAAGTCTCTCCCTTGATAAGCCAGATTTCAAAAGAGTTGAACCGCAGTAAGAAGTATTAATACGTCGTGAAAGTTCCCTCCAACTTACCCCTAAGCGTTCTTTAGCAGGTTTAACATAAAGCTCCCCAACCTCCTCAGGAACCGTATCAACGTTGGGATTAAATTTTCTGTTTTGCAAAAGCTTTAATGCTTTAGGAATAATCTTACCTCTACTACCGAAACAGCCGATTTCCGATAAAAATCTAACACTACTTAGTTTATCTACAATGTGAAGCTGATAGACAG
>QNYI01000034.1 GCA_003978805.1 Desulfurobacterium sp. | reverse complement strand
GGTAGACAGGGACGTAAATTCAGCGAGGAACATACTGAAGATAGCGCTAAGAAGGCTGGCAGACCCTAAGAAGTCTGCCCTACCCGTGGACTGCGGGGAAGTAACGCCCGTGGAGTGGGAGATAGTCCCACGATGAAGCGGGAAGCCCCGACTTTAGTCGGGGGAGGAAGTCACGGGAGGTAACTTAATGGAAGTGGAAGTTCTTTCTCTACGTTCACGGGCCCTTAAAGCTGTTAGGGACTTCTTTTATAGCCAAGGTTTCCTTGAAGTTGAGACTCCCCTCCTTGTGCCTTACGAGAATCCTGATGCTAACGTTGAGAACGTAAAGGTTCTCTTTGAGGATTTTTCGGGAAAGGGTTATTGCTGGTACCTCCATACCTCTCCTGAGTTCTTTATGAAGAGGCTCCTGTGGCACGGCGTCAAGCGGATCTTTCAGGTCTGTAAAGTCTTTAGGAACGGGGAAGTAACGGATATCCACAACGTTGAGTTCACAATGGTTGAGTGGTACAGGGTGGGAGGGGATTACAGGGTAGGAATGGAGGAGACCCTTAGGCTTGTTAAAGCAGTCCTTGAAGCCTGCGGAAAAGAGGAGTTTGCATTTAAGGGAAGGAGAGTTAGGCCGGGAACCCCAGTATACTTAACGGTTTCAGAAGCCTTTAGGGAGTTTGCAGGCGTTAAAGATGTCCTTGATGAGGAGGAGGTAAAGTTTCTGTCTAAGGAGGACGACTACGAGGATGGCTTTTTTAAGCTCCTCGTTGAGAGAGTAGAGCCTGCCCTCTCTGAGTTTGACCTTCCTGTTTTCCTTTACGACTACCCTAAAAAGTTCTCTGCAATGGCTAAGGTGAAGGGAAATTTTGCAGAAAGGTTTGAGCTTTACATTGCAGGACTTGAAGTTGCCAACGGCTATACTGAACTTACGGAATTTGATGACTACAGGAAAAAGTTCCTTGAAAAGGGGAAAAAGGCACTTGACTTAGGTTTTCTGGAACTCTTAAGTAAGAGGCCTTTACCTCCCTGTGAAGGAGTAGCCCTCGGTTTTGACAGGTTGCTTATGCTTACTCTGGGAGTTTCAAGGATAGACGATGTCATCCCCTTCACATTCAAGAGGTTGGCCGGAGAGGTTGACTCCCCTCCCACTCCTGTAAAAGGTTAAAGCTTTTACCGGTGAGTAGCCTTAGAGCTCTCTCAACAACGAAGTCAACGAGCTCTTTAACGGAACTCGGTTTACCGTAGAATGCCGGACACGCTGGTAGAACGGTAGCACCTGCATCCATTGCTTTCAGCATGTTTTCAACGTGAACCCTGTTTAGTGGCGTTTCCCTGAAGACGAGAACTAAGGGTCTTCTCTCCTTTAGCGTAACGTCGGCTGCCCTGTGGATGAGGTTTCTCGTTACACCATTTGCTATGTGCCCTAAGGTTCCTGCGGAGCACGGAACTATAACCATCCCCGTAGTCCTGTAGGAACCGCTTGAAGGGGGAGCAAAAAGGTCGTCTGGGTTGTACAGGTTAACCTGTTCTTGCGGGAGCTCCCTGACAAAGTCCTCTACTTTAACTCCTATCTCGTAGGCAAATACCTTTTTCCCCGTTTCAGAGAGTATCAGGTCAACACTGTAGCCGTTGGCCACTAAGACTTCAACAGTCCTCTTACCGTAGATAGATCCGCTGGCGCCTGTTATTCCTACTACTATCCTCTCCACCGTTACCTTTCTTCTTCTCCTGTAGTGTGTGCTTCCATGCCAGTATAGCAAAAGAGAGAGGTAGAGCTATTGCTATAATGGTGCAGATGATTCCGAGTATTGTGTTCTCGCTCATCCCTCGCCCCTCTACCTTAGAAAGAGAGTTACCTTATAATATTGTCAAATTCGGATTAAATATCAACCTTTGGGAGAGAGTGGAGATGGAAGAGCTCATAGAAAAGGCCTCCGTTCTACTTGAAGCGTTGCCCTACATCAGGAAGTTCTACGGGAAGACGGTGGTTATCAAGTACGGCGGGAATGCGATGGTAGATGAAGGTTTAAAGGATGCCTTTGCCGAGGACGTTGTTCTCCTTAAATACGTTGGGATAAATCCCGTTGTTGTCCACGGCGGAGGTCCCCAGATAGGGGAGTTCCTCAGGAAGCTGAATATTCCTACTCGTTTTGTCGGGGGAATGAGGGTTACCGACAGGGAGACGATGAACGTTGTTGAGATGGTTCTTGTGGGTAAGGTTAACAAGGAGATTGTTAAGCTCATAAATTCCCACGGCGGTAACGCCGTTGGCCTTTCCGGGAAGGACGGCAACCTCATAGTTGCCGAGAAGATAGACTCCCGCAAATATCTTTCGGAAGTAAAGGCTCCCGAGATTATAGACCTCGGTTTTGTCGGAAGGGTTAAGAAGGTTAACCCGGAGATTGTTATAAAGCTTCTTGAGTCTAAATTTATTCCTGTAATAGCTCCTGTCGGGATAGGGGAGGATTACGAGGCGTATAATATTAATGCCGACCTTGTAGCCGGTGAGATGGCGGCGGCGCTTAAGGCAGAAAAACTAATCATGCTTACGGATGTGGAGGGTATAAAGGATAAGTCCGGTGAGCTCATAAGGTCTATTTCTCGTCAAGAACTCTCTTTTCTTATTGAAAATGGGACAGTTTCGGGGGGGATGATTCCTAAGGTGAAGGCCTGCGAGATAGCCCTTACCGGTGGAGTTAAGAAGGCCCACATAATTGATGGAAGGGTGAAGCACTCCGTTTTACTGGAGATATTTACGCAGGAAGGGATAGGGACTGAGATAGTATGATTATAATCTAAAATTCTGTATATTAGATTCTTATCCAGTTTAACACGGTTTTGATATAATCAATCTGCCGAGGGAAGAAATAAATTGCAGTTGGAAATAAAAACCCTTAGGGAGGTGCCGCGATGGACTTCGTACTACTGGTATCGCGACTGCAGTTCGCGATGACAGCCTTCTTCCACTTCCTCTTTGTGCCTCTAACGCTTGGCCTGTCAACGCTGTCAGCGATTATGCTGACTCTCTACTACGCTACCAACAAGGAAATCTACCGTGACATGGCCAAGTTCTGGGCAAAGCTCTTTGCCATCAACTTCGCTCTCGGAGTTGCAACAGGCCTTGTTCACGAGTTTGAGTTCGGTATGAACTGGTCTGTTTACTCAAGGTTCGTCGGAGATATCTTTGGAGCTCCCCTTGCAGTAGAGGGACTTCTTGCCTTCTTCATGGAGTCAACCTTCATGGGAGTCTACCTCTTTGGATGGGACAAAGTTCCCAGAGGAGTTCACCTCCTTGCAGCATGGCTTTCATCTATCGGCTCCAACCTATCAGCTCTCTGGATTCTCATCGCTAACGGCTGGATGCAGCACCCTGCCGGAGCAAAGGTTGCCGAAACCCTTGCCGGAAAAAGGGCAGAGCTTACAGACTGGTGGGGAATCGTCTTTAACCCCGTAGCTGACGTTAAGTTCTGGCACACCGCAACTGCCGGAATGGTTCTTTCTGCAGTATTCGTTCTTGCAATAAGTGCCTACCACCTCCTTAAGAAGCAGCACGTTGAGTTCTTTAAGAGGTCTGCATACATAGCCCTCGTCTTTGGCTTTATAGCTTCTGTCGGTGAGATTATCATCGGTGACATCCATGCCCACGAAGTAGCCAAGACTCAGCCTACAAAGCTTGCGGCAGGTGAAGCCCTTTGGGAGACGAAGAAAGGAGCCAACATCCTCCTCTTTGCTTGGGCAGATGAAGAGAAGCAGGAAAACGTGGTAGAAATACCCCTTCCGATTCCCGGCCTTCTCAGCTTCCTTGCTGCCCACGACTTTAACGCAGAGATAAAGGGTGCTAAAGACCTTCAGAAACAGTTTGAAGCTCAGTTTGGCCCCGGCGACTACATTCCTCCCGTTAACTTTATCTTCTGGGCATTCCACCTTATGGTTTACCTTGGTTTCTACTTCGTAATTCTCTTCCTCCTTGGACTTATGAAGTACAAGAACCTTGAAAACAGCACAGGTTACCTTAAGATGGCACTCTACTCCCTCCCGCTTCCATACATCGCTTGCTGGCTCGGATGGGCCTTTGCAGAGGTCGGAAGACAGCCTTGGATTGTTTATCCCCTTACCGATGACTTCGGAAAGATTCTCCTTCCGGAGATAGGACTTAAAACTGCTCAGGCCGTATCTCCACTTACAAGCGTAGAGGTTGTAATTACCTACCTCATATTCGTTCTTACCTTCGTCGGACTTGCAATTGCAGACTTCTACCTCCTTGCCAAGTTTGCAACTAAGGGTCCGGAAAAAGAAGCAGAACTCTATTAAAGGAGGAGGTGAGAGATGCACTTTGATTTACAAACCATATGGGCTATACTGGTAACGGTGCTTATTGCCGGTTACATAGTTACCGACGGCTTTGACCTCGGAGTAGGTATTCTCCACACAATCGTTGCAAAGACTGACATTGAGAGAAGGGTTACTATCAACGCAATTGGTCCTGTTTGGGACGGTAATGAGGTCTGGTTTATTACTGCCGGCGGTGCCGCCTTTGCGGCCTTCCCTGAGCTCTACGCAGCCCTCTTTAGCTCCCTCTACATCGCTCTCTTCGTAGTTCTCCTTGCCCTCATCTACAGGGCGGTTTCCTTTGAGTTCAGGAGTAAAGAGGAGAGTGAAGGTTGGAGGAAGTTCTGGGATCAGAGTATCTTCTGGTCAAGCTTGGTAGTTTCACTCCTCATAGGAGTGGCCGTAGGAAACATCCTTGCAGGAATACCCATTAAGAACTCTGCAATTGAAGGGGACATGCTGAGCGGTTTTGTCTACACTGAGAAGTTCCCCATCAGCTTCCTCAACCTCGTAAACCCCTTTACTTTCCACGGCCTCTTTGGACTCCTTGTAGGAGTAACTACCGTTCTCTTCATAATCCTCCACGGCGTTTCTTGGCTTATCTGGAAGACAGAAGGCGAAGTTGCTGAAAGGGCAAGGAGTGTCGCCCTTAAGGTCTGGCCACTCTTTGTAGTTATGTACGTTGTCTGCACAGGAATTGCCTATACGATTTCCTTTAAGGTATCTAACCCTGAGAACGTTAAGTACCTCAATCTTCCTGAGGATATGCTTAAGCAGATAGCTTCAATGCTTAACAACGGTGTCCTTGAGCACGCCCTCTTTAGGTTCCCCGCTATAGAGTTTGCCCTAATAGTTCTTGCTGCACTTTCAGCTGTAGGTTACTTCTTCGCAGTGAAGAACATGAACGGTGCTAAAGCTTTCCTCTTCTCAACCCTTACCTTCCTCTTTGCTGGCTTTGCCGTTATGTTCGGTGCTTATCCGTTGGCAGTTCCTTCAAGCTACGGACTTGAACACTCCATTTCCATCTACAACGGATGTTCAAGTAACTACACCCTTACAGTTATGCTCGTGGCAGCTATCATCTTTACGCCTATCGTAATTGCTTACCAAGCTTGGGTCTACAAGATGTTCCTCTTCAAGATTTCTGCTGAGTCCCTTAGGAAGGAAATTGAAGAGGCTAAAGCTTAAGGAAGGAGGGAGATATGTGGCTTATAATAGCTTTTATCTGGTGGGTAGCCGTAGCGTGGATAACTTACACGTTGGCAAAGTCAAAGTTTGAAGGAGAGGGGGCGTAACCCTCTCCTTCTTACCTTTCTTCAGGAGGAAGTATGTCCGCTATTATCGGTCTGAAGGAACGGTTCCTCACCGATAGGAAGGAGCTTGTAAAGGAGGCAGTCCTCCTTTACAGGCGTTACAGGGATTGGAGTAAGGTGGAAGAGTTTGTAAGGAAGGAGTTTGAGGAGGAGCTCAGTTTCTTCAGGCCGAACCTGTTTACCTACTTCCTGCTCGTAGGAGGAGCGGTTTTACTACCCTCTCTCTATTTGTGGAAGGTCGTTTTTGAACCGGGAACACCGGCTCATTTCTTTTCTCGCCTCGTGTTTATTCTCTCTGCCATGTTTGCCCTTAAGGGAATTGTCGGTCATTACGTTGTCGTTTTCCTGAACCGTGACAGGTTTGAATCGGAGCTCAAGAGCCTAAAAGCATTAATTGTAGGAGGGAAGGATGGAGAACAGCCCCATTAGGAAGTTAATGTTCTATGGAGTTTTCGGTACTTACGTTCTAATAGTTCTTGTTACCTCCTTGGTAATCATTTCTATGAAGTAGGTTGCTCAAAAAGGGGAGCTCCGCCTCCCCTTTTTTATTTAATTTTGTAGCTCCTTTACGAAAGCCTTGAAGCCTTCTTCCGGGTTTTCCTTATAAAGCTCAATCAGCTCCTTTAACCTCTCCTTGGTTATTCCGATTTCTTTAAGGAGCTCTTCCCTCCTTATCAAGTGGTAGCCGACGAACTGGAGCAGGTTTCTCGGTTTTTCTGAGTAGCTGGAGCTCTCAAAATCTATCACCCTCACTTTCCGTCCGTCAAAAATGAGGTGTTTCTCCCCCTTTATCTCAGAGTGCTTGACTTTCGCCCTGTCAAGGAAGTAACAGCTCCTTACGGCTTCCTTTATGACGGTTTTAGGGTCGTAACTCTGAAGGGCTGCCGAAAAGGGAAGTCCTTCAATGAACTCCATTATCAGGTACGCGCTTGTGCAGTGGTAGACTTTCGGCGCAGGGTTCTCGTCTCCTATTCCCCTTGAAAAGCTTTCAAGGTACTTGAGTATCTCACACTCTTTTTCTAAAAGTCTTTCCTTAACGGCATCAGACCTTTTAACTTTTATGGCTACGGTTTCTCTTTTAAGTTCACCCTTAAATACTACTCCCCTGTAACCTTTTGCTACAAACTGTAAGAGCTTTACTCCAAGCTCTTGGAGTTCTTTCAGTACTTTTAAGGCTCTCTCTTTTCTACGTGCAGGGTAGTCAAGTAATAGGTAAAGTTCCTCTTTCATCATAGCAAGGTGAACTCCGGAATGCCGTGCTTTTTCCTTAGACAGTTTTTTAGGAGAGCTCTTTCTGTAACGTCGTAGACCTTTTTGTGCCAGTAAAACTTATAGGGTTTGAGTTTTTCCCTTACAAGGTATCTACACTCTGCCGTGTAGGGTGAACGTTCTATGATTAAGTTGTAGAACTCTTCTTCAAGGTTTATTAGCTCTTCTTCAATGGTTTTTAAGCTTTCACGTTTTTTTAGCTTTTCCAGTCTTTCCAGTATGGAGAAGTTTTCTACTTCAAGCTCAAGGAGTATTGACTTGACGATTGTGTAGAGCTTTTCAAGTTTCCTGTAGGGGATAGTCTCCTCTTGTAGTGAGCCGAGGGCGAACTTTGCCTCTTTGCGGGTAAACTGTTTAAAGCGTTCCCTGACGAGCTTGTCTATGTCGGAAAGGGTAAAGCGTCCCTGAGGAGGGTTTTCGCTTAGGACTAAGAGGACAAAGTGGAGGGGAATTTGCATTGAATACCAGTTCCTCAGGATGGCTGAGTCGTTAGAGCCTGAGTAGGAAAAAGAGGGGTACTCCTCTTCAATGTGGGCTATGACGTCCTTAATGTACTCCTTTAAACCCTTCTCTTTATCCATTCAACGAACTCCCTGAACCCTTTCCTCGTCTCCTCTTTGAGCTGGACAATTCTATCACTGTAGTTGATGAAGTTGCCAAAGAGCCTTTTTTCCGTTTCTGCTTCCCTGATTTTCCTGTAGAGTCCGGCCAACTTTTTAAACTGGGGCACTTCTGTAGACAATTCCTCCAGAGCTCTCAGCGTATTACCCAGCTTTTTACTTGCGTAGAGCTGGTATATGTAGCCTACAAATTCAAGGTCAACCACACCGCCGGCAGAGTACTTTATGTCATCTCTTCCCTTTCCGAGCTCCTTCTCCAGCCTTTCCCTCATACTTAATACTTCCTGCAGGGTCTTCCCATCAAGGGGCTTACCGAAGAGGAACTCCTTTACGATTTCCTCGGCTTCCTCGCGGAGGTTTCCTCTGAGGAAGCGGAAACGGGTGAAGGCGAGCCTTTCCCAAGTTCTTGCGGTTTTTTCCGTGTACTCCTTAAAGTACTTGGTGGAGAATATGAGCTCTCCCTTCTCGCCGA
>QNYI01000143.1 GCA_003978805.1 Desulfurobacterium sp. | reverse complement strand
GTATGAAAGGCTTGAAGAACTCTCCTTTAAGATAGTTGATAGGATTACAGGGAAGTTAATGGTCGTCCGTCCCGACTTTACTCCCCAAGTTGCCCGAATCGTTGCTTCCTCATTTAAGAATGAGGAACCTCCATTCCGTTTCTACTACAGCGGAAAGGTTTTCAGGGATGCTCCTCCCGGTAGAGAGATATTCCAGTTCGGCTTTGAGCTGATGGGGGTTGAAGAAGCAGAGGGGGATGCGGAGATAGTTGCCGTCGTTGTAAGTATCCTTGAAAAGTTGGGGCTCAAGTCTTTCCAGATAGACATAGGTCACTCTGAGTTTGTAGAGGGGGTTGTTGAGGAGCTTGGGATTCCCGACAAGGATGAATTCTTAAGGCTTTTGGCACATAAAGACCTTTCCGGGATAGAGTTCTTCCTTGACGAAAAAGGTATATCCGGCGAGAGGAGGGAGAAAATCTTACGGCTTATGGAGCTCTACGGGAAGGAGGAGATCCTCGGGAAGGCCAAGGAACTCTTTAAAAACGAAAGGTCAAGGAAGGCAGTTGAAGAGCTTGAGGAGATGCTCGCCGTTTTAAGGAGTTACGGCTTTGAGAGGAAGGTGATTTTTGACCTAACTGAGAAGAGGGGAATGAAGTACCACACGGGTGTAACCTTTGAAGTTTTCCATCCCCTCTTTGGTTCTTCCTTAGGCGCAGGGGGACGTTACGACCAGCTCGTAGGGAAGTTTGGGAGGGAGCTCCCTGCCACCGGAATAGCTCTAAACGTTGATGCCTTAGAGTTTCTCCTTGAAAAGAAAGGTCTCTTTAAAAGCTACAGGAAGGACTTTTACATAATTGACCTAAAAAAGGAGCTCTGTAAGGCCTACAAGCTTGCAAAAGCTTTAAGGGAAGAAGGCTTTGTAGTGGCGAGGGATATCCTTAAAAGGGACTTTCGGGAGTCTTTAAAGGTAGCTTTTGAGAAGGGTTATAACTACGTCGTAGTTCTAAACAGAGAAAAACCCCCCAAACACCTCCTTTACGTTTCTCAGGAGGATTTTGTTGAGCTTAAAGAAGAGAATATAGTTGGCTCAATCTTGACTTTTGTTAAAGAGCGTAAGGTTTTTGATAATGCGCTATGATTACGTCGGCAAATTTTAAGGGAGGCGACTAAATGTCTACGCTTGCAATAGTCGGAACTCAGTGGGGTGACGAGGGGAAAGGGAAAATCGTTGACATCCTTTCAGAAAAAGCCGACTACATCGTGAGGTTTCAGGGAGGAAACAACGCCGGCCACACGGTAGTTATAGACGGGAACAAGTACGTTCTCCACCTTCTACCTTCCGGCGTTCTCCACGAGGATAAGAAGTGCGTTCTCGGCAACGGTATGGTTATAGACCTTGAAGGCCTCCTGAACGAGATTGAGTTCATAAAGAGGGTGGGTAAGAGCGTAAAGGGAAGGATATTTGTAAGCGAGAGGGCCCACCTTATCCTTCCCTACCACAAAGAGCTTGATGCAGCTTTGGAAAAGCTCAGGGGAAACGGCTCCATAGGAACTACCCTTAAAGGTATTGGCCCTGCTTACAGGGATAAGGCCGGAAGGGTCGGCATAAGAATTGCAGACCTTAGGGACGAAGAAACCTTTAAGGAAAAGCTCAGGTGGAATATAAAAGAAAAGGAGTTAACCCTTAAGTACGTTTACAACTACGATGTAAGCTTTAGTTTTGACAGTATCTACTCCCACGTGATGAGGGTTTACGAGAAGATAGCAGACTTTATCTGTGACACCGTTACGCTCCTAAATAAGGCTATAGATAGGGGAGACAACGTCCTCTTTGAGGGAGCTCAGGCTACTCTCCTTGATATAGACGTAGGGACGTATCCCTTCGTAACCTCCTCTAACTCATCTGCCCTCGGTATTCCGGCGGGAGCGGGTATTAGTCCCCGCAAGGTTGAAAAGGTTTACGGGATAATGAAGGCCTACACAACCCGCGTCGGAGGAGGGCCCTTCCCAACGGAGTTAAAGGACAGTATGGGGGAGCTCCTAAGGGCAAGGGGGCACGAGTACGGCTCTACGACGGGTAGGCCAAGGCGTTGCGGTTGGCTTGACCTCTTTGCCGTTAAGTTCTCCAAGATGGTTAACGACCTTGACGGTGTAATAGTTACAAAGCTTGACGTCCTTGACGCCTTTGACGAGATAAAGGTGTGTATCGGCTACGAGATAGAAGGAGAAGTTTTAGAGCGTTTCCCTTCAACTTCAAGGGAACTATCCCTTGTTAAGCCTATATACGAGACTCTTCCCGGCTGGAAGAGAAAAACTACCCACGTAAAGAGGTTTGAGGAGCTCCCCAAGGAAGCCCAGAACTTTATCCGCTTCATAGAAGACTACCTTGAAACCTCAATCCCGATAGTCTCTACCGGGCCCCAGAGGGATGAAACGATAGTCGCTTGCGAAATCTGGTAGTTGGTGATAAATTTGCCTCTGCATTTTAACTAACGGGAGGTACTCAAATGGCGAGGTGTGCAATCTGTGGGAAGACTTCAATCTTCATAAACAAGGTGAGCCACTCCCACAGGGTTACAAGCAAGAAACAGAGGGCAAACCTCCAAAAGGTCAGGGCTATCGTTAACGGAGAGAAGAAGAGAATCTGGGTCTGTACTAAGTGTCTTAAGGCCGGTAAAGTAGTAAAGGCCATTTAGCGCGGCTCTTGCCGCTTCCCTTAACTTACCCTAACGACCTAAGTATCCTTTCCAGCTCTCTGCTTATTCGGGTAACTTCCCCCTCCTTTATATCGTTGGCAAAGAACCTGATAAATCCGTACTTGTCAATGACGACTAAGGAAGGGAGGTTAAGTTCCTTCAGTCTCTCCTTAAACTCGGTATACACGTAGCTGTCTGCAGTTAGAACAATCCTTTTAAGTCCCATATGTTCTTTAAACTTCCGCAGGATGGGGAAGTCGGAATCGTTAGCGTCTACGGCAAGAATGACCGAGTCCCTGTCCTTCTGCGCCATCTCTTGAAGGGTTGAAAGGAGAAGTTCGGAAAGTGGGGAGTAGAGGTCTTTTAAAAAGAGGATAACAACGTTTTTTCCTTCAAGGTCTTTTTTCGTTACCTTTTTAAGGTCAACGGTTCTTACGGCAAACTCTGGTGACAGAATCTTCCTGACTTCTATTCTGTAGGGTTTAACCTCCACCTTGTTGGGCTTGAGCCGTGGAAGGGGAACCTTCTTTGGTTTCTCTTTCCTTTCGGGAGGTTTCTTAGGAATGAGTATGTACCAGTCGGCCAGCGCCGTAGAGTAAAGGAGAAATGTTATAACTAAGGAAAGCTTCAGTATACCCAACTTTTAAGAACCTCCTCCGGGTTTTTACTTCTCATTAAAGTTTCGCCTACCAAGAAGGCATCAACACCGGCCTCTTTAAGCCTTAGGATATCTTCCCTATTTCTTATACCGCTCTCAGAGACGAGAACCTTCCCTTCTTCCTTTATTAGCGGTAGGAGCTTTAAAGTCGTCTCAAGGGATACCTTGAAGGTTTTGAGGTCTCTGTTGTTTACCCCTATAACTTCTGCGCCGGCCTTTAGAGCTCTCTCAACCTCTCCTTCATCGTGGGTTTCAACCAAAGGTTCAAGTCCGAGTTCCCTTCCGAGCTCTATAAAGTCCTTTAATTGCTGGTCTGAGAGTATAGAAACTATTAAAAGGAAGGTGGAAGCTCCCAAGGCTTTAGCTCCGTATATCTGAAACTCGTCTATTATGAAGTCCTTCCTGAGAATCGGAAGTCTTACAGCTTCGGCCACCTGACGTAAGAAAAAGGGAGAACCCTGAAAGAACTTTCTGTCCGTTAAAACTGAGATAGCCTTAGCTCCCCCTCTTTCGTAAGCCTTTGCTATCTCCACAGGGTCAAAGTCTTCCCTTATTACTCCTTTTGAAGGAGAGGCCTTTTTGACTTCGGCAATGATGTTTATTCCTCTCCCGGATACTGCAGACTTAAAATCGTAAGGCACTTTCAGCTTTTCGGCTTCCTCCCTTAGGACGGAAAGGTTAAACTTCTTTTTTAGCTCGGCAACCTCTTCCCTTTTAAACTCAACTATCCTTTCCAGAATGTTCATTCTTCCTTCTCCTTGCCTTTTCTCTGATAGATTCTGCTTTACCTTTGTAGTTTACCTGCCTTGCCCTTGCAACTGCCAAGGTATTCTCAGGGACGTCGTGGGTTATCACCGAGCCGGCGGCAGTTAAGGAGTTGTCCCCTACCTTTACAGGAGCTATAAAGAGGGTGTTACTTCCGACAAAAACGTTCTTTCCGATTTCGGTTCTCCACTTGTTAAAGCCGTCGTAGTTGCAGGTAATCGTTCCCGCACCGATGTTCGTATTTTCTCCTACGGTACAGTCTCCTAAATAACTCAGGTGGTTTGCTTTCGCTCCCCGTTTTAACCGTGCCTTTTTGGTTTCTACGAACGTTCCAACCCTTGCTTTACTCTCAAGGTATGTTCCTGTGCGGAGTTTTGCAAAGGGACCAACGGAGGTGTTATCTTCAAGGATAGCTCCTTCTATCCAGCAGTGGGTTTCTACCTTGACGTTGTTCCCTATCCTTGAATCCCTGATCTCTGTAAAAGCGCCGATACTGCAACCTTCTCCGATTTTGGTTCTTCCCTTGATAAGAACGGGGGCAAAAATTTCCGTATCCCTTCCTATCTTTACCTCCGGCTCTATGTAGACGGCCTCGGGGTTGTGTATCGTTACACCGTTTAGCTGGTGACGTTTTACGATTCTTTCAAGGAGGATCTTCTCTACCTTTGCAAGTTCGTGCCTGTTGTTAACCCCTACAAAGTTTGAAAAGTCCTCTGCCACTACGGGGACAACTTTCCATCCCCTTTCTTTAAAGACTTTTAAAACGTCCGGTAGGTAGTACTCTCCTTGGGCGTTGTTGTTGTCTATACTTTCAAGAGCCTCAAAAAGCTTTGTCGCATCAAAAGCGTAGATTCCCGTATTTACCTCTTTTATCTTTTTCTCCTCGCCTTTTGCATCTTTTTCTTCTACTATGTAGGAAACCTCCCCTCCCTCTCTTACTACTCTGCCGTAACCTGTCGGGTTATCGGCTTTAGCCGTAAGGACTACCATGTCCCCTTCCGTTTCTGACAGTTTTCTTATATCCTCCGGTTGAACCAACGGCGTATCTCCGTTTAGGACGATGAGCTTTCCTCTGTAGCCATCAAGGAGCTCCTTAGCACACATAACAGCATGTCCCGTTCCCAGTTGCTCCTTCTGGTAAACGGTCTTTACATCTGGGAACTCAGAGTTTAAAAACTCCTCAACCAGCTCCCTCTTGTGTCCTACCACAACGACTACTTCCTCAGCTCCCGCTTCCTTTGCTGCCTTAACCACGTACCAGAGCATAGGTTTACCGAGAACTCTATGTAAGACCTTGGGTAAATCCGACTTAAACCGCGTTCCTTTGCCGGCTGCAAGTATGAGTGTTTTAAAACTCACGTTTTCCTCCCACTGCCTTTATATCGGCGAGGTAGTCCTTTAGTATTTTCTCGTGGTCAAAGACGAGTCTTTTAAAGGGAATTTCGTTGTAGGAGTAAATTCTGGCAGTTTTTGCGTCGTCTGCTCCTTTTGGCTCTCCCCTTGCAACGCACTCAAAGACTACCGAAACGGTGTGCCTCCTCGGGTCTCTTTCTGGGTCAGAGTAAACTCTGAACTGTCTGATAATAACGACGTCCAGCCCTGTCTCTTCTTTCATTTCCCTTATCAGAGCCTCTTCAACGGTCTCTCCGACGTTTACGAACCCTCCCGGCAGTGCCAGTCCAACGGGAGGGTACTTCCTCTCTATTAGGACGATTCCCCTCCAGTTTCCCCTTTCGTCCTGAACGTTTATTATCCCGTCAACGGCAAGTAGTGGTGTTTCCGGTTTAAACCCCATTACTCTCCTCCGAAAGTTCCGGTCATTATCTTCTCAATAAAGTTTCGTTTTCTCCTTTCCTCGTAGTCTTTCCTGAGGTTAAACCCTTTCCCTTTTCCGTCAACTAAGACGGCGCTCACGCTACCTATGGCAACTTCTGCTACAATCTTGACGGGTAGATGTCTTTTGTCTGCAGTAAACCAGAATATTACTTTTCCTTTCCTCCTGAACGCCCCTTCGGGGGAAAGGTTCTCTGATGGTAGGACTTTAAATACCTCCATCTTTCCAAAGAGGGTGTCTATCGTCTCTTTTTTGACAACTTTGAACTTTACGTTCTGGAACTTACCTCCGGCAAAGAGGGGAAAGACGGTTTCTTCACCGACCCTGAATATCCCGTATTTCCTGAAGAAGTAGGCAGAGGTTACTATATCTTGGAAGGGGATAAAGGGTATCCTGATAACCCTCCTCTGAACCCTTTTTTTCTTCGGGTTTCTCTTGATGTACTCAACCGTTTTACCTGAGAGGTTGTACGTGTAAATCCTTTCTCTCTCGTATTTGCCTTCCTTCTGGTAAATGTAGGTTTTCTCGGGACATAAGGTCTTTCTGTTCCAGATGGAGTAACCCCGGTCTTCTATTTTCTTAAACCAAGCCGCCACTCCGGCCGTTGAAACCTTTCCTTCAAATTTGTACCTGTCCTTATCAATTTTTGTAACCCTTGATTTGGAATCGGCAACGTGGAAGATAGTCCAGTAGAGCTTAAACTTTAGTTCCTCTCCGTCAAAATCGTAGTCCGATGGCTTTTCTGAAATCCTTAGCTGGGGAAGGAAGGCACCCTTGGCGTTAAAGGATAAGCATAGCATCACCGTAACTGTAAAAGCGATAACCTTCTTTAACAGCTTTCCTGTATGCATTTAGTATCCTCTCTCTTCCTGCAAATGCGCTGACGAGCATTAAAAGGGTTGAGCGGGGTAGGTGGAAGTTTGTAATGAGGGCGTCTATTACTTTAAACTTATAGCCGGGGTAGATAAAGAGGTTTGTTGAACCTTCACCGGCCTTTACTCTTCCGACCTCGTCCGAGGAGCTCTCAAGCGTCCTCACTACCGTTGTTCCAACTGCTACAATCCTTCTTCCTTCCTCCTTGGCTCTGTTAATCTCGCGGGCAGTTTCCTCCGGAACATTGTAGGTCTCGTAGTCCATCTGGTGTTCTTCAACGTTCTCTACTTTTACAGGTTTAAAGGTTCCGGGGCCAACGTGTAGAGTTACGGTTTTGATTATAACGCCTTTGTTTTTCAGCTTTTCAAGGAGCTCCTTAGTAAAGTGCAGTCCTGCAGTAGGAGCAGCTACAGCTCCCGGCTTTTGGGCGAATACTGTTTGGTACTTCTCCCTGTCCTCAGGTCTCTCTTCCCTCTCTATGTAAGGAGGGAGGGGAACGTGCCCTATTTCTTCAAGTTTTTCCATAAAGTCCTTGTTCCCCTTTACATTAAACTCTACAAGCCTTTTCCCTTCTCCAACGTACTCTTTAACAATACCTTCCAGCTCCTCGTCAAAGAGTATTCTTTTACCTTCCTTTAACTTCCTTGCAGGTTTTGCCATTACCTCCCAGACCTTTGGAAAGGGCTGACGAACGAGGAGGAGCTCTACTTTTCCACCCGTTTCAAGCTTACCGAAGAGCCTTGCAGGGATAACCTTCGTATCGTTTAGGACAAGGACGTCCCCTTCTTTAAGGTACTCAACTATGTCCCTGAAAATCCTGTGTTCTATCTTTCCCGAATCCCTGTGTAAGACCATTAACCTCGCGGTATCCCTCGGCTCTACCGGAAACTTTGCAATCAGCTCTTTGGGCAGTTCATAGTCAAAATCGCTTACCTTCATCCTTTCACCTTTTAGTCCTAAAAGCTTACGCATAATTTTATCTTGAAAATGATACACTTGACCAATACTAAAGCCGGAGTGAGGAGATGTTAACCTTGGAAGAAGTGAAGGAAATTGCGAGGGAAGGATTTAATCTAATACCTGTTTATAGAGAAATCCTTGCAGACCTTGAAACTCCCCTTTCGGCATTTATGAAGCTCCGCTCCCTCGGGGCGAACATGCTCCTTGAAAGCGTTGAGGGCGGGGAGAA
>QNYI01000145.1 GCA_003978805.1 Desulfurobacterium sp. | reverse complement strand
GAAATGCCCTAAAAAGCGGAAGGGAAATTAGGGGGAGTCTGAAGGGAGATGAAATCCTCCCCTCATTACAGCGGAGGGATTACAATTATTTATAAGGAGGAAGGGTAAGAGGATGAGGAGCTCCCTTCACTTCCGTCAGGCTTTCATCTCCCAATTTGGGCTTTTGTTTAAAGACTGGAGGACTACGGTTATAACCGGCTTTATCCTCGTCCTTCTCTCCTTGATTGCCGGCTGGATTCCGGACGGCCTGACTGCCATCGTTTTTGACGGAGAGAGGGAAAAAGGAATAAAGATGCTCTCTTTTAGTTTAGTCCTTTTAGCCCTGCTACTTCTCTTTGGCTGGTGGGTTTCAAAAAGAGGAAACTTTGACGTCAACGTTAAAAGACCTGAAAAGAAGAAAGTTCTCATCCTCTTTTTAAGCCCGGTTAGGGGAAGGGAAGAAGATTTGGCTCTCCTTAAGGAGCTCTCCTTCCAAGCAGTTGACTCTTCCCCCTTTAGAAGTTGGGAAATGCCACTTAGAGCCGTAGCTTACCACGCTGAGAGGCTTGAGAAATTGATAGTCCTGACTTCCCCTCAGAGCTCCCAACAGTTTCCTCTCTTTAAGAAACTCCTCACTTCATTCTTTAAAGAGAACCTTCGCCTCCTCCCTATTTTAGAAAGGGCTGAGGAGGTTAGAGTAAATGATTTTGAAGATATAGAAGAAGTTTTCGGAGCTCTTAACGCCATCTATAAACGCCTTGTCAGAGAAGGTTATAAGGACAAAGAGGTCATACTTGACGTTACCGGTGGACAGAAGACCGTTTCAATTGCCGGTGCTTTCATGACCCTCTATAGAGGAAGGGAGTTTCAGTATATTTCAACCAACGACAAGGAAAGCATCAAGTCCTACGACGTTGAATTTGCTCCTGAGGATTAGGAGGAAGAGTTAATTATGAATTTGGCAAGGAAATATCTACCTCACTACACCGTAGAGGATTATAGAATTTGGAAAGGAGATTGGGAACTAATAGGGGGAATCCCTTACGCAATGGCTCCTTCTCCGGTTTGGAAACACCAAAGGGTTTCGGGACTTATCTTCCTACAGATAGAAAAACAGATGGAAAACTGTTCCGAAAATTGCCGAGTATGCCAAGAAGTGGACTGGATAGTTAGCAAAGATACCGTCGTTAGGCCAGACATCTTAGTAGTTTGTGGAGAGGTAGAGGATTACGTTAAAACAACCCCGAGAGTTATCTTTGAAGTCGTTTCAAAGTCAACAGCTTTTAAAGATGAGAACTTGAAGTTTGAGCTTTATCAAAAGGAAAGGGTTAATTACTACGCTTTGGTTTATCCGGATCTAAAAAAGATGAGAGTTTTTAAGCTCAAAAACAGTAGATACGAAAAGGTCTTTGATTCCGATAATGGCAACTTCCTTTTTGACATTGAAACCTGTAGGTTTACAATAGACCTTACTTCCGTTTGGAAAAAGATATAGTTATAATAAAAAAGCAAAAGGAGGAAAGATGAAAGTTCTCCTCGTTCTCAACAGGCAACCTTACGACGGGACAGACGTTACGTGGAACGCTTTAAGGCTTGCCGGAAAGCTCCTTGAAAAAGGGGCAGAGGTTAGGATATTCCTGATGAACGATGCAGTAGACCTTGCGAGGGAAGAGACTGTAAAACCGGAAAGTTACGACCACGACTTAGTGAAGATGCTTAAGGATCTAATAGAAAAGGGCGTTACTGTTAAAGCTTGTGGTTCCTGCATGGCAAGGTGTGGCATCCATAAGAATAAACCCTACTTTGAAGGAGTAGAAAAGTCCAATATGAACCAGCTCGTTGAATGGATTTTTGAAAGCGATAGAGTTTTAACTTTTTAAACGTTCTCTACCTCTCCTAAGTTATAGACAGGTCTATAGTCCTTTAAGGGTTTGAAGTAGCTCCATACGGTTACATCCCAGTAGTTTCCAACTGCCATTCCGAGGGCAAAAGCTACGGGATTGGGAACGCTCATTATAAGGTGAAGTTTCTTATAACCTCTATCGTATATTCTATTAAAGGCCTCGTATATGTCTGTAACTACTTCTGTCCAGTCAAGAGTTAAGGGGAGGCTTCCTTTTAGCTCTGGGGCGTTAACGTAGAAGAAGTCTGCGTTGAACGTTTCAGAAAGCTCCTCTCCCTTATTCCTTGTCTCGTGGGAGGCAACCTGTAGAGCTATTACGGCGGAGTCGCTTCCCCTTATTTTCTCCTTAACCTCAACAAAGGAAAGTTCCTTTTTCCTTCTCTTTATCCTTCTGCTGTCCTCCCTAAGGTCAATTACGCTGTGGTAGTTCCCGTTTTCAAAGTGGTAAACGACAACGGGAACTTTTCCCGTTCCAATAACTGCCCCGGCTCCCAGAGAGAAAGTAATCGGAGCTCTAAGTGCAACGTGGAGGGAAAGATCAGGTAGGAGCTCCTTTAGTCCCTTAACTTTTTCTTTCATAGGTAAAAAGAGAGGTTCCCAGCTCTCATTATAGGGTAAGAAAGTGGGGAGCTCTACAATCAGCCTCTCCTCGTCAAGGAAACCTTTTAAAGGTTTAAAACCTACGCTCTTACAGAGAATCTCAAAACTCGCAACGTTCTCCTCCTTTTTTCCAGTGGCTATTAACAATGGAATGTCCTTTTCTTCCCTTTCAAAAAACTCCTTTACCTTGTGGATGTTCCCTTCCGCTATCAAGAGCTTACCCTCCTTTATCACAATTTTTTCCTTCTTCTCAGGGTTGTCAGCCTTAAAGTTCCCGTTCGGGGATAGCTTCCCAGAAAGTATAACCCCTTTAGGAAGCTCTCCGTAAAGAAGAGCATAGGCAAGAGGGGCTTGAAAGGACTCTCCAGAAAAACTCCTATCGTAGAAGAAAACGAACTCCTTTTTCAAAATTTCCCTTATCGGAGAGATTTCCTTGTCTACAGGGAAACTCCTATCACTTAAGAAGGCTAAACCCCTAATTAAAGTCCCTCCTTCCTCGTTAACGGCAGGGAAAGAAAACTTAACGGGCGGTGATAATGGAGTAATATTAAACAGCTCCTTAAAGATTTCCCTCACCTCTTCAAAAGTAAACCTCTCAAAAAGTCCCTCTACTGCTTTAAAACTGACCTCAGGCCTTTTGCATTTGACCGCCGTTGCTATTTCATCTCTTTCAAGCTCAACTTCCCCTTTCTTCCAGCTTTCAAGGTAACTTATGACGGCAGAGAACTTCTCTTTTTCAAGAAGTCTTGTAAGGTACACCTCTCCCTCCCTTCAGCATAAGAAAGGGTCTGTGTAATTATAATGGTATAATTTTCAACTACCAAACTGTTAAAAACGGGAAGATGGAAGAAGTCGGGAAGGTTTTAATTTATACGGGACTGTTTTTAATCGTAGCGGGCTTTATTTTGTTGGCCGTTTCAAAGTGGAGCATTCCCCTCGGGAAATTACCGGGGGATATTTACATCAGGAAGGATAACTTTACCTTCTACTTCCCGCTGGGTACGAGCCTACTTATAAGTTTAATCCTTTCATTACTCTCCTTTCTCTTTTTCATATTAATGAGGAAGCAATGAAAAAATTAAGTCTCCTTATTTTTTTTATCCTCCTCTTCCCTTTAAACGCTCACTCACAAGTAATTTCAAAGATAGAGCTTGTAGGCCTTAAGTGGACAAAGGTGGCTTTTGTCAGGAGGGAGCTCCTTTTTAAGGAAGGCGACACCTACTCAGAGGAAAAGCTCAAGAAATCTGTAAGAAACCTCCTCAACACGCACCTTTTCTACAGGATAGAGACCCAAGTAAGAGAGGTAAACGGGAAAGTAGTTGTAAAGCTCCGTTTTAAAGAAAAGTTCCCGTTAGTTCCCATCCCGAGAATGTTCTTCAAGACCAACGGAAGCTTTAAAGGAGGGGTTGAGGTAAGGGACTACAACCTTTTTGGAATGGGACACAGGCTATACGTAGGGTATACCCGCTGGTTTAAGACAGAAAACACGTGGAAGGACGCTTTTATCTACACCAGACTCTACAGGTTCTTAAAAGATAAGTCCGACTTAAGTGCTGGTATCTTCTGGAATAAAGGGGAGAACGTAAGTTATACAGAGAACGGTAGAGTTATCGGAACTTACAGCCTTGAAACGATATCCCTTCCCGTCTACGTAACCTCCTACTTAGACCTTGAAAAGGTTAAACAGCTTACAGTAGGCGTTAAGCCTTACTTTATTAACTACTCAAAGTTTTACCCTAACAAGAGGTTCTACTTCTTCAACCTCGGCTTAGCCTTTGACAGAACTACCGATATGGTCTACTACGTTAAGGGAAGCAGGGTCGTTCTCTACGGGGAAGTGGCAGAGCCCTTAAGCTCTTCTTCATTTACGGGAGCTCTCTTCTTCTCTTGGGAAAACACTATCCACACAGGTTCGGTAAACACCTACTCCTACGCTTTAGCAGGAGGAACGAAAGTGGGTTACTCGGGGGAGCTCCCGATAAACTCCTACATTCCCGGCTACAAAAGTAGCGAGATAGTAAACAGGCGCTTTTTAAAGTGCAGACTTTCCTTAAGGAGGTCTCTCTTTAACAGGAGCGTATTCTTTAAACCCACCGTTGTCCTCGGTGACGCCTTTGAAAGTAGCCCCGACGACCTCCTTGTGGCCACCGGCTTTGAAATATCCGCCTTCTGGGCTAAGTTAGTTGATGGTATTATTAGGTTCAGAATCTACAAGGGAATAGGGAAAAACAGCGACACGCAGACAAACTTAAAGTTTGACTTCAGGTGGTAGAGATGAGGGTTTCTGTAGCTCAAGTTTCTCCGAAGCTGGGAAGGGTTGAGGAAAACATTGAAAAGGCGGTTGAGTTCGTAAAAGAGGCCATAAAGGAAAAGTCTTCCTTGTGCATCTTCCCTGAACTCAGCCTTACAGGCTACACCTTGCAGGACTTAACCTTTGAAGTAGCGATAACTCAGGAGGACGAAAGGCTAATTCCCCTATTAGAGCTCAGCAGGGAAATCGGCATTATCGTCGGGCTGATAGAGGAGACGGAGGAGAACCTCTTCTATAACTCCGCCTTCTACATAAGAGAAGGGAAAATTCAGCACGTTCACAGGAAAGTCTACCTGCCAACCTACGGGATGTTTGATGAAGCGAGGTTTACAGCTGCAGGGAACAGGGTTGACGTTTTCTCCTCCCCAGTCGGAAAGGGAAGCATACTCATATGTGAAGACCTGTGGCACTTCTCAACGGTCTACTTGGCATTTTTACAGGGAGCAAAACACATCTTTGCACTGTCCGCAAGCCCCGGAAGGGGATACAGGGAAGAAGGGATGTTCGGGAACGCCGAAGTCTGGATGAATATGGGGGAGTTTTACTCCCGGATGACAGGAAGTTACTTCTTTTTCGTAAACAGGGTCGGAACAGAGGACGGCTTCGTCTTTTCCGGGAACTCCTTCGTTGCAGACCCTTACGGGAACATCATCGCCCGGAGTTCTCCCTTTGAGGAGGAGCTCCTCACAGTAGAAGTGGAAGACTCCTTAATCCGCTCAGCAAGGATAAACCTTCCCCTCCTTCGGGACGAAAGGCCTGAGATGGTAATGAACAACCTAAGGAGAATTCTCCGATGAGGAAGAGATTTTCAGAGCTCCTAAGGATAAAGGACAGGGAGTTCATAAAAGACGTCCTCGTCCAGTTCATAAGAGAAGAGTTTCACAAGGCCGGCTTTAAGAAGGCCGTTATAGGCATCTCGGGAGGCGTAGACTCGGCGCTTTCGGCATTCTTAGGGGTAATGGCCCTTGGCAGGGAAAACGTTATCGGTCTCTCTATGCCCTACAGGACGAGCTCAAAGGAGTCTATTAAGGACGCAAGGCTTGTAGCTGAAGTTCTCGGAATAGAGTTTTACGAGATAGACATTACTCCTCAGGTGGACGCTTACTACCGTAACTTCCCCGACGCCGATAACGTGCGACGTGGTAACAAGATGGCAAGGGAGAGGATGAGCATCCTCTACGATTTTGCCCACTGGAAAGGAGCTTTAGTTCTTGGAACGAGCAACAAGAGTGAACTCCTAATAGGCTACTCTACCCGCTGGGGAGATGCTGCCCACGACATTAACCCACTGGGAGACCTTTACAAAACCCAAGTCTGGCAGATGGCGGAATTCGTCGGAGTTCCGGAAAGGATAGTTAAGAAAAAGCCTTCAGCAGACCTCTGGCCGGGACAGACAGACGAGGGGGAAATCGGGCTCTCCTACAGGCTTCTTGACGAGATACTCGTAGCCTACGTAGAACTTCGCCTACGGAAAGAGGAGATAGTGGCGGCCGGCTACGATGAGAGGGTAGTTGATAAGGTCCTAAAGATGGTGAGAAATTCCCAGTACAAGAGGAAACTCCCCGTAATCTGTAAAATTGCCCAGAGAACGGTAGACAAAGACTTCCTCTACCTTAGAGACTGGGGGCTGTAGATGCTTCTGGACTTTAAAGAGCTTGGAATCTTCGGAGCTAAGGAACTAAAGAGAAAAGGCGCAGACTTCGGAGACCTCTTCTTTGAAAAGCGGTTCACCTTCACCGCCAAGTGTGAGGACAACAGGATTGAAAGTGTCTCTTCAGGTTTAGAAGCCGGCGTAGGTATTCGCTACATTAAGGACTTTAAAACTTACTACGGCTTCACCAACGAACTCTCTAAAGAGTCCATAAGAAGAGTAATAGATAGCTTAGCGGCTGCCGCAAGCTCTGAGAAAGAAGTCGTCCTTGACTTTAACGTAAAAGAGCCCCGCTACGACGGCTTAGTCAGTGGGACGGACTTTGAAGTTCCGGTTGAGAAGAAGATAGAACTGCTCCTCCGTGCTAACGAAGTTGCCCGCTCCCACGGAGACAGAGTTAAACAGGTAACCGTCGTCCTGAGGGACCAGCTACAAGAGGTAACGATAGTTAACACTAACGGCGACATCGTTGAAGACGTAAGGCCGAGGATAGTCTTCTACACCCTCGTCGTGGCCTCTGACGGGAATTTACTTCAGACGGGCTACGAACCGATAGGTCACCTTGGGGACTACTCAATATTTGAGAAGAACCCGCCGGAAGAAGTAGCGAAAAGAGCAACTGAGAGAGCTCTAAAAATGCTCTCCGCAAAGCCGGCACCTGCCGGTAAATTCACCGTCGTTATCTCCTCAAAGGCAGGAGGAACAATGATACACGAGGCCGTCGGCCACGGCCTTGAAGCAGACCTTGCAAATCAAGGGCTCTCTGTATACTCAGGAAAGCTCGGAGAAAAGGTAGCTTCCGAGCTCATAACGGTTATTGACGACGGGAGTATGGCCGGTATGTACGGGAGCTCCGGTTACGACGATGAGGGAACTCCCACCAGAAAAAACGTCCTCATAGAGGAAGGCATCCTCAGGAGCTTTATGTACGACCTTACCGAGGCTATGAAGAGCGGGGAGTTCTCAACGGGGAACGGCCGGAGGCAGTCCTACATGCACGTCCCGATACCGAGAATGACAAACACGTACATAGCTCCCGGCGACACCGACCCGGAGGAAATAATAAGGGACACAAAGAAAGGTATCCTCGTCGTAAAGATGGGAGGCGGTCAAGTAAACACGGTAAACGGAGACTTTGTCTTTGAGGTCTCTGAAGGATACCTGATTGAGAACGGCGAGGTTACAGAACCCATAAGGGGTGTATCCCTCATAGGCAACGGGCCCGAGGTTCTCCGCCAGATAGATGCCGTGGGTAACGACTTGGGATTCTCCATAGGAACGTGCGGTAAAGATGGACAGGGTGTTCCCGTCTCCGACGGACTACCCACGATTAGAATTCCGGAGATTACCGTGGGAGGAACAGAATGAAACTACTGGCGGTAAAGAACGTTGAAATAGAAGGACTCGGGAACTTCAGGAAGAGCTTTGAGAGGAGGGGAGTTGAGATAACAGAAATCAACGCCTTTAACGGAGAGAAGGCCAAAGGGGAGGACTTTGACATCCTCGTTATACTGGGTGGTCCCATGGGCGTCTACGAGGAGGATGAGTAC